>DAIRDY010000171.1:0-5151 GCA_036795935.1 Moraxellaceae bacterium
AACACGCAGGCTCAGGCCTGCCTGGCCTTGAGCAGGAGACGCGAGCGGTGCAGCACCGGCTCGGTGTAACCCGAGGGCTGCTGGCAACCGTCAAAGATCAGCTCGCAGGCGGCCTTGAAGGCAATGCCGTCGTAGGACGGTGCCATCGGCGTGTACAGCGGATCGCTGGCGTTCTGCTTGTCGACGATCACGGCCATGCGCTTGAGCACGTCCATCACCTGCTCTTTGCTCACCACGCCATGACGCAGCCAGTTGGCGATGTGCTGGCTGGAAATGCGCAGCGTGGCACGGTCTTCCATCAGGCCGACATTGTTGATGTCGGGCACCTTGGAGCAGCCCACGCCCAGATCCACCCAGCGCACCACATAGCCGAGGATCCCCTGGCAGTTGTTTTCGAGCTCGGCCAGCTTCTCGGCATCAGTCCAGTTCGGGTTGGCGGCCAGCGGCGGATTCAGGATGGCGTCCACCGGATCGGTGGCCGCCGACTTCAGCTCGTCCTGGCGCGCCTTCACGTTGACCTTGTGGTAGTGCAGCGCATGCAGCGCGGCACCGGTCGGGCTCGGCACCCAGGCGCAGGTGGCACCGGCATTCGGATGCGCCTGCTTGGTGGCCAGCATTTCCTTCATTTCATCGGGCTTGGGCCACATGCCCTTGCCGATCTGGGCGCGCCCCTGCAGGCCGCAGGCGAGACCGATGGCCACGTTGCGGCGCTCGTAGGCAGCAATCCACTCCTGCTTCTTCACGTCGTCCTTGCGCACGACAGGACCGGCTTCCATCGAGGTATGGATTTCGTCGCCCGTGCGGTCCATGAAACCGGTGTTGATGAAGATGGTGCGCTCGGCGGCCTGGCGGATGCACTCCTTCAGGTTCACCGAGGTGCGGCGCTCTTCGTCCATGATGCCGATCTTCAGCGTGTTCTTCGGCAGGCCCACGGCCTTTTCGGCGGCGGCAAACAGTTCGACGGCGAACGCCACTTCTTCCGGGCCGTGCATCTTCGGCTTCACGATGTAGGTGGAACCGGCACGCGAATTCACCAGTGCCACCTTGTCGGTCAGCACGCGCTTGGTGATGAGCGCCGTGATCAGGGCATCCATGATGCCCTCGAACACTTCCTCGCCCTTCACCAGCACGGCGGGATTGGTCATCAGGTGGCCGACGTTGCGCAGCAGCATCATCGAACGGCCATGCAGCGTGAACGCCTGGCCCGCCCCGTTCTTGTACACACGGTCCGGGTTCATGCGGCGGGTCAGCGGCTTGCCGCCCTTCTCGAAAGTTTCCTGCAGTGTGCCGGTCACGAGGCCCAGCCAGTTGCGATAGCCCTCCACCTTTTCTTCGGCATCGACGGCGGCCACGGAATCTTCGAGATCCTGGATGGTGGTGACGGCGGCCTCCACCAGCAGATCCTTCACATGGGCCAGGTCGTCCTTGCCGACATGGTGGGCAGCATCGACCTGGATCTCGACATGCAGGCCGTTGTTCTTCAGCAGCACGCCCGTGGGCGCGGCGGCATCGCCGGCATAGCCTGCAAACTGGGCCGGATTGGCAAGGCCGGTCTTGCTGCCGTCCCTGAGCGTGACGGCAAGCTGGCCGCCTTCCACCGCATAGCGCGTGGCATCGACATGCGAGCCGGCCGCCAGCGGGAAGGTTTCATTCAGGAAGTTGCGCGCAAAGGCGATGACGCGGGCACCGCGCACCGGGTTGTAGCCCTTGCCCTTTTCCGCGCCGCCGTCTTCGGGAATCACGTCAAAGCCGTAGAGCGCGTCGTACAGCGAACCCCAGCGGGCGTTGGCGGCATTCAGCGCATAGCGCGCATTGCGCACCGGCACCACGAGCTGCGGGCCGGCCAGCGTGGCGATTTCCTCGTCGACGTTTTCGGTGCTGATGGCGAAGTCGGGGCCTTCGGGCACCAGATAGCCGATTTCCTGCAGGAAGGCCTTGTACTCGGCACGCGGGAAGCTCGGGTTGGCACGGTGCCAGGCATCGATCTTGGCCTGCAGGTCGTCGCGCTTGGCCAGCAGCGCGCGGTTCTTCGGGGTCAGTTCGGCAACGACATTGGCGAAGGCAGTCCAGAAGGCGGCGGGCTCGACACCGCTGCCCGGGGCGATTTCATTGGCCACCAGATCGTGGAGTTCCTTGGCGATTTCCAGGTCGCCGTGCGTGATGCGTTCGCTCATGTTGTCTGCCTCGTTGGATGCACCGGCGGAACCGCCGGCGCGCTGCTCGGGAACGGCGGCCGCCCGGGGCCCCCGCAAAGAAAGGCCGGCATTCTAGCGGATTCGCCGTGCTGACGCATGACCGGCAATGCGGCCAGCGGGTCACACCCAACAGGGCGAAAGCCGGCGGCAAGAAACCCCGCCCCAGCCCCGGACCTCAGTCGCGGTCGAGCGGCGGCAACCCGGGCGCCTGCGGCCTGCCAGGCGATGCCGCCTCGGCTGCCGCCTCCTTCTCGATGATCTGGCGTGCGGTGAACAGGATGAGCTGGCGCAACCAGCGATGCGCCGCGTTGTGGTGCAGGAGCGGGCTCCAGGCCATCTTCAGCTCGAACGCGGGGATGTGGAATGGCGGGTCCTTGATCATCAGCTTGGGGTTGGACAGCTGCAGGCGCGCCACCCGGGTCGGCAAGGTGGCAATGAGATCGGCGTTCTCGGCCAGCAGTGCCGGCATCTGGTAATGGCGCGTGAAGATGGCGATCTTGCGCTTCTTGCCGAGCCGGCCCAGCGCCTGGTCGATCCAGCCGAGGCCGCCGGCCTGGTCGGGGTTCATGCCAAAGCCCACGCCCATGCCGGTCTTGGACACCCAGATGTGCTGTGCCTCGAGATAGGTCTTGAGGTTGAAGTTCAGGGCCATGGGGCTGTCGCGGTGCACCAGGCAGGAGAAGCTGTCCTGCCACACCGTCACCTGGTGGAAGGACTGCGGGATTTCGGTGAAGCGGTTGATGGCCATGTCCACCTTGCCCTGCTCCATGTCGCGGTAGCTCACGTCCGACGGGGTCAGGAAGTCCAGCACCACGCCCGGAGATTCGGTACGCATGGCCTTGGCCAGCGCCGGGATCAGCGTGGCCTCGGCATAGTCGGCGGCCATGATGCGGAACACGCGCGAGCTGGAGCGCGGCCGGAAGTCCTCCTGCGACTCGAAGATCTGGCTGAGACCGTCCAGCGCCGCCCGGATCTGCGGCTGCAGGTCGCGGGCGCGCTCGGTCGGGGTCATGCCCTCGCTGGAGCGTATTAAAAGTGGATCCTCAAAAACATCACGTAACTTCTTGAGAATATTGGACATTGCCGGCTGGGTTATGCCCAGGTGCTCGGCCGCCCGGGTGACATTCTTCTCGCGCAGCAACACATCCAGATACACCAGCAGATTCAGGTCCACCCGCTCAATATTCATAAAATAAATACCGGGAATAAAAACTATAAATTGGTGAAATTATGCCACAGCACCTAGTCTGCGCACCTCATCGCTGAAGTCCCCCCGGGCAGGCCCGGAAAGACCGAGGCAACCACCCCCAGCAACAGGAAAACGTCATGACCACGTACGCCTCTGCACTCGAACACGTCCGCGCCGTGAAGGCCAAACTCGGTGGCACCTGGGGTGCCATCCACCCGGAAGATGCGGCCCGCATGATCGTGCAGAACCGCTTCCGTACCGGCCTCGACATCGCCAAGTACACCGCCGGCATCATGCGCCGCGACATGGCCGAGTACGATGCTGACAGCAGCAAGTACACCCAGTCGCTGGGCTGCTGGCACGGCTTCATCGCCCAGCAGAAGATGATTGCCAACAAGAAGTACTTCGGCACCACCGACAAGAAGTACATCTACCTGTCCGGCTGGATGGTGGCCGCCCTGCGTTCCGAGTTCGGCCCGCTGCCCGACCAGTCCATGCACGAAAAGACCGCCGTGCCGGCCCTGATCGAAGAGATCTACACCTTCCTGCGCCAGGCTGATGCCCGCGAACTGAACGACTTGTTCCGCGCCCTGCAGAAGGCCGAAGCCGCTGGCGACAAGGCCAAGGTTGCCGAGGTCGAAGCCAAGATCAACGGCTTCCAGACCCACGTGGTACCCATCATTGCCGACATCGACGCTGGTTTCGGTAACGAAGAGGCCACCTACCTGCTGACCAAGAAGATGATCGAAGCCGGCGCCTGCGCCATCCAGATCGAAAACCAGGTCTCCGACGCCAAGCAGTGCGGTCACCAGGCCGGCAAGGTCACCGTGCCGCACGAAGACTTCCTGTCCAAGATCAACGCCGTGCGCCTGGCCTTCCTGGAACTCGGCATTGACGAGGGCGTGATCGTGGCCCGTACCGACTCCGAAGGTGCCGACCTTACCCAGAAGATCCCGGTTTCCAAGCAGAAGGGCGACCTGGCCTCGCAGTACATCAGCTACCTGGACACCAAGGAAATCGACATTTCCGAAGCCCAGGACGACGAAATCCTGATCAAGCGCAACGGCAAGCTGCACCGCCCGACCCGCCTGGCCTCCGGCCTGTACCAGTTCCGTGAAGGCACCCAGATCGACCGCGTGGTGCTGGACTGCGTGACCTCGCTGCAGAACGGCGCCGACATGCTGTGGATCGAGACCCCGACCCCGAACGTCGCGGAAATCGCCCACATGGTGAACCGCGTGAAGGAAATCGTTCCCAACGCCAAGCTGGTGTACAACAACAGCCCGTCCTTCAACTGGACCCTGAATTTCCGCCAGCAGGCCTATGACCGCTTCGTGAAGGAAGGCAAGGACGTGTCCGCCTACGACCGCGCCAAGCTGATGGACGCCAAGTACGACGGCACCGAGCTGTCCAACGTGGCCGACGAGATGATCCGTACCTTCCAGGCCGATGCCGCCCGCGAAGCCGGCGTGTTCCACCACCTGATCACGCTGCCGACCTACCACACGGCCGCCCTCTCCACTCACGAGCTGGCCAAGGGCTACTTCGGCGAGCTGGGCATGCTGGCCTATGTGGGCGGCGTGCAGCGCAAGGAAATCCGTGAAGGCATCGCCTGCGTCAAGCACCAGGCCATGGCCGGTTCCGACATCGGCGACGACCACAAGGAAATGTTCTCCGGCGAGAACGCCCTGAAGGCCGGCGACGATGCCAAGAACACCATGAACCAGTTCGGCGGCTGATCGCCAGACCGGTTTCACGGTTAAAAAA
>DAIRDY010000172.1:0-1540 GCA_036795935.1 Moraxellaceae bacterium
GCAGCATCAGCAGCGTGAAGATGATGAACAGCATCAGCGGCACGTTGGCGGTGATGGAGTCCGTGCCCTTGCTGGATTCCGCCGCCGTGCCCGCCATCTCGACGCGGTAGCCGGGCTCGAGGTCGGCGCGCAGCTTTTCCAGCTGCGCATTCAGGCGCAGCGACACCGTCGTGCCCTGCACGCCCTCGCGCACGTCACCCTGCACGGTGATGGCGAAATCGCGGTTCTGGCGCCAGATCACGCCCGGCTCCCAGACGAACTCCGGCCGCGCCACCTGCGAGATGGGAATGGATGCGCCATTCGCCGTCGGCAAGTAAGCGCCCGTGAGCGCGGTCATCGTGCTGCGCTCGTGCTCAGGCTGGCGCAGCACGATGCTGATCTGCTTGTTGTCCTCGCGGTACTGGCCGATGGGCAGGCCGGACAGAATGGTCTGGCCGGCGGTGGCCACCGCCTCGGTGGACACGCCAAGCGCACGCGCACGGCTCTGGTCGATCTCCAGCCGCAGCGCCTTGATCTGCTCGGCCCAGTTGTCGTTCACGCCATGCATGTCGGCATCCGCCTTGATCACCGCCTTCACCTTGTCGGCAAGTGCACGCACGCGCTCCGGCTCCGGCCCCATCACGCGGAACATCACGGGATAAGGCACGGGCGGGCCGTTGGGCAGCAGGCGCACACGCGCACGCAGCTCGGGGAATTCCGCCAGCAGCACATCCGGCAGCGACGTGCGGATGCGCTCACGGGCCTTGATGTCGGGCGGCACGATGATGAGCTGCGCGACATTGTTCTGCGGCAGGATCTGGTCCAGCGACAGGTAGAAACGCGGCGCACCCGTGCCGACAAAGGAGGTCACCGAACCGATGTCGTCGAGTTCGAGCAGTCGCTTCTCCACCTTGACCGCCATGGCTTCAGTATTGCTGAACGACGAACCTTCCGGCAGCCACAGGTCAACCAGGATTTCGGTACGACTGGAATCAGGGAAGAACTGCTTTTCCACCAGCTGCATGCCGACAATGCCGAGCAGCATGGCCCCGGCGGTGGCACCCAGCGTCATCCAGCGATGCTCGACACACCAGTCCACCATGGCACGCGTGCGGTTGTAGAACGGCGAATCAAACACGTCATGCACTTCACCGGGAGCCGCCCGGTGCTCGCGCAACAGCCGATGTCCGAGGAAGGGCACGAAATACACCGACACCAGCCAGGAGACGAGCAGCGCCGTGGTCGTTACCGCAAAGATTGCAAAGGTGTATTCGCCCACTGCCGACTTCGCAAGGCCGATGGGAAGGAAGCCTGCCGCCGTGATCAGCGTGCCGGTCAGCATCGGCATCGCCGTCGCGGTGTAGGCATAGGTGCTGGCCTTGAGCCGGTCGTAACCTTCCTCAAGTTTGCGCACCATCATTTCCACCATGATGATGGCATCGTCGACCAGCAGGCCAAGCGCAATGATGAGCGAGCCCAGCGAGATCTTGTGCAGGTCGATGCTCCAGCGCTCCATCACCAGGAAGGTGATGGCCAGCACCGAGGGAATCGACAGCGCCAC
>DAIRDY010000172.1:1640-5113 GCA_036795935.1 Moraxellaceae bacterium
ATGATGTCGCCGCCCTTGGCCATGGAAATGCCAAGGCCGATCACCTCGTGGCCGTTGAAGCGCAACTTGGGCGCGGGCGGCTCCTGATAGCCGCGCGACACGGTGGCAATGTCACCCAGGCGGAAGGTGCGGCCGCTGAAACGCAGCGGCAGTGCGCGCAGGTCCTCGACGGCATCGAACTGGCCGGCAATGCGGATCTGGATGTCGTCACCCGGCGTGCGCAGCACACCGGCAAATTCGATGGCGTTCTGGTTGTTGATGGCGGCAATCACCTCGCGCAGGTCGATGCCCATGCGCGCGAGCTTCTGCTGCGACACCTCGATGTAAAGCCGCTCTTCCTGCACCCCATACTGCTCGACCTTGGCCACGCCGGGCACATGCAGCAGCTCCTGGCGCACGAGATCCGCATAGTCCTTGAGCTCGGCATAGGAATAGCCGTCCGCAGAAAGCGCATAGATCACGCCGAAGACGTCACCGAATTCGTCGTTGTAGAACGGCCCCTGCACGCCGGCCGGCAGGCGACCGCGCATGTCACCGGTCTTCTTGCGCACCGTGTACCAGATGCCGGGAATGTCCTGCGGCGGCGCCGACTCCTTGAGCTCGATGAAGATGGTGGTTTCGCCAGGCTTGGAGTAGCTGCGGATCTTGTCGATGTAGGGCACTTCCTGCAGCGTCTTCTCGAGCTGGTCAGTGACCTGCTCGGACATCTGCATGGCGGTGGCACCGGGCCAGAACGCCCGCACCACCATGGCACGGAAGGTGAAGGGCGGATCTTCATCCTGGCCGAGCTGGAAATAGGCACCGATGCCGGCCAGCAGCAGCACCACCAGCAGGTACATCGTGATCGCCGGATTCTCGATGGCGATGCGCGAAAGGTTGAAACGGTCGGCGTTGGGCTGACTCATGACGGCGGCCCTCAGCGCGGCGTGTACGGACGGACTTTCTGGCCCTCGGCCAGCACGTGCACACCGGCAGTGACCACGCGTGCGCCCGCCGGCAGGCCGGCGACCATCACGTCGTTGCCATCAATGCCGGCGAGCTGTACCGGATGGCTTTTCACGGTTTCGGTTTTCTCGTCATAGAGCCAGACGCGCGTGTCGCGGCCTTCGCCGAGCAGGGCCGTCGTCGGCAGGCGCACGCCGCGGCCCATGGCCGGTGCCCGCAGGTTGACCGACGCCGACTGGCCGAGCGCGAGCACATTCGGCGGCGCCTGCACGCTGTAGCGCGCGCGGAAGGTGCGCGTGACCGGATCGGCGGCAGCCGAGAGTTCGCGCAACTGCGCCTTGTAACGCTGGCCGGGCTGCGCCCAGAGCGTGACCTCGGCACCGGCCACCCGCGCCAGCGCGGTGCGGTCTTCGGGGAATTCGACTTCGATCTCGCGCGGGCCGTCCTGCGCGAGGCGGATCACCGGCTGGCCGGCGCCCACCACCTCGCCGGTGTCGGCGAGCACGTCCATCACCACGCCGTCGGCATCGGCGCGCAGGATGGTGTCCTCGAGGCGGTTGCCCTCCAGCGCCTCGCCGCTTTGCGCCTGCTCGAGCGCGGCCTCGGCCGCTGTCATCTCGACGCGGCGGCGATCGAGGTCGGTGGCGGAGACATAGCCTTTCTGCGACAGCTCCTCATAACGCCGCAGCTCGGCACGGGCGTTGTCGACGCGCGCCTGCGCGGCGGCCAGCTGTGCCCGCGCCGACTGTCCGGCCAGCTCGAAGTCGCGCGGGTCGAGCCGTGCCAGCTCCTCGCCGCGGCGCACGCGCTGTCCGGCCTCGACACGGCGCGAGACGATCTTGCCGCCGACGCGGAAGCCGAGCCGTGACTCGACACGTGCGCGCACCTCGCCGGCCAGCTGCACCACCGGCGTCACCGCCGACTCGCCGGCAGCGAGCAGGCGCACCGGCCGGACCGGCGCCGCTTCCGGCTCCTGGCGTGAACAGGCCGTGACGGCAACGGTGACAACGACAACAACACTGGCGGCAACCGCAGCAGCGAGCTTCTTCATAACGGTCTCTCAGGTCGGCACGGGGCCGGCAACGGGGACGGGGCTTGCTTCCTGCAACTGGCCGTCAAACAGGATGACGACCACATCATCAATCACGGCCGCCATCGCGGCCGGGTCACAACGGCATGCCGCGATCGGCTCCTTGAGCACGCCGGGAATGGCGATCATGCGCATCAGGCCCATGACCAGCGCATGGCGCGCCACCGGCGACACGCGCCGCAGGCGACCCTGTGCCTGGGCCTCGGCAAACAGCACGTCGATGCGTCGGGTATAGGGCTGCACATAGCGCTGGCGCAGGTGGCGGCCACGCTCGTCATCGCCCTCGCCCTCGCGGAACATGAAGGCCACGGCCTCGGGCTGGCGCGCCATCAGGCGCAGCGCCTCCCGCAGGTTGCAGCGTAGTGCAGCGACCAGATCCTGCCCGGCGGTCAGGCTCTCCAGCAGGGCCAGCAACTCGGCCAGCAGCGGCGCGAACACGCTGTCGGCCGCCTCGATCCAGAGCTGCTGCTTGCTGCCGAAGTGGTGGGAAAGCAGGCTGTCGCTGACACCACAGTCGGCGGCGAGCTGGCGCAGCGTCACCGCCTCGTAGCCCTGGGCGGCGAAGGCGGAAAAGGCGCGCTGCACCAGCTCCTCGCGGGCAAGCGGCGCGGTGGCGCGGGCGGGGCGACCACGCCGGCGCGGGGCCGGCGCAAGATCAGTGGCGGATTTATTGGTCATGCGCCCAATTTAGCCGGGCGCCGTGTTTGAAAGACAGGGGACAGGAACTACCGGCTGTCGGTCGATGCCTACCGTTCACGCCCTGAACGGGCGCTCATGCCCCGGGATGGCGGGCGCGCAGGTCGGCCAGGGTCTGCCGCATGCGACCGAGTCGGGCCTCCATCTCGGCAATGTCGGCCGCCGGCCAGCCCTCGCGGCGGGCCGTGGCCAGCCGGGCCTCCAGTGCCGCCATGTCGGTGGCAGCCGCCTCGTGGATGGCCGCCAGCACGGCCGCCTTGTCCTCGGCCGACAACTCGACACTGGGCAGCGCGGCCGCCGGCGCCGGGGTAGCAGGCGACGTGCCGGCCAGAGCAGCCGACGACGGCGTCGGGGCAGCGCTCACCGCCGCCGGCGCAACCTGACCGTCGGGCGCGGTAACGCTGGCGACCGGCGCCGGCCAGAGCAGCCAACCGAGCCCCGTGACCAGGAGCGCCGACAGGCCCAGCAGCAGGAGCAGTTTCAGGCGCGGCATGGCGGCGGCCTCAGACCGTCTGGCCGGCAGCGCGCAACGCGCGCGCATAGGCATTGCGGGCGATGCGTCCGACCAGGCTGCGCGGCAGGAAACGCGTCATGATCAGCTGCATGCGATTGAGCGAGCCGGGCACACACACGCTGCGCCGCGCGCGCAGCGCGGCAAGGCCTTCGCGCGCGCAGTCCTCGACGCCCTGCAGGAACACCGTGTCGGCAAAGAAGCGCAGGCCGCTGTCGCGCGTCATCGCGG
>DAIRDY010000173.1:0-2812 GCA_036795935.1 Moraxellaceae bacterium
CAGGCTGTCTATAAATCGGGAAGCGCGGGGGATCGCCGCCAATACAGAAGCTATATTATTTTTAAATCAAACACATAAGACACATATATAAAGTTTATATAAGAATTTAGCCGTCCGGATGACAGGCAAAAAGGACCAGGAAGACCGGCGGAGACAGGCGGCCGGGCCTGGCGGATGACGGCGCAGCCACGACCGCTGCCGGAAATGACCCGGGCAGCCGGCCGCTTGTGGCAAGCCCGGCAACGGCGCCCGCCCGCGCCTGGAACAGGCGCTGCGGGGCCGGCTCAGACGCGCAGCTTGCCGGCGAGACCGGACGCGCGCGCCGGGCGGGTGGCCAGCGCCGCCGCCAGCACGGCATCGCTGCCGCAGAGTGCAAAGCCCTCGCGGGCACGGGTGACGGCGGTATAGACCAGCGGCCGGTCGAGCACGGCCGACTCCGCCTCGGGCAGCACCAGCAGCACACGGCCGAACTCCGAGCCCTGGGACTGGTGCACGGTCATGGCCCAGGCCGGCTCATGCGCCGGCAGGCGTCCCGGCGCCAGCGCGCGGAAGCTGCCGGGGGCGGTCTCGAAAAACACGCGCAGGCCCTCCGCGGTCGGCAGGCAGAGGCCGATGTCGCCGTTGAACAGGCGCAGCGCGTAGTCGTTGGCGCGCACGATCACCGGCCGCCCGGCATACCAGCCGCCGGCATCCAGCAACGCGTTCAGGCCCTCGACACCGGCCGCACCCTGGCGATGCGCGCAGAGCACGCGGAAGGCGGCAAACGCGGCAAAGGCCGCTGCCGGATCGCCGGCGGCGACCGCCGCCCGGTAGGGCGCATAACCGGCCTGCACGGCCGCGCGCAGCGCGACAGCAGGCACGCGCGCCGCCTCCCCCTCCGCCGCCAGCGCGGCAAGAAAGGCCGGGGCGTCGCCGGCCCGTGCCGCGCGCGCCAGGGCGCCGATGCCGCCGTCGGCGGCAAAGCGGTAGCTGTGCACCAGTTCCACACGGCAATCGGCCAGCACGCCGTCGGGCGCGCTCGCCGGCACGGCCACCGCAAACGGCGCCAGCTGCGCGCGCAGCGCCGCACTCATGCCGGAGGCCGCGCAGAGGTCGCCGAACACGCTGCCCGCCTCCACCGACGCCAGCTGGTCGCGATCGCCGAGCAGCACGAGGCGCGCAGCGAGCGGCAAGGCCGCCAGCAGCGCCTGCATCATGCCGAGGTCGATCATCGAGGCCTCGTCGACAAGCAGCAGGTCGCAGGCCAGCGGATTGTCGGCATCGTGCCGGAAACGGCCGGTGTCGCCCTGCGCACCCAGCAGGCGGTGCAGCGTCTGCGCGGCCTCGGGAATGGTGGCGACCACCTCGGCCGGCAGCGGCAGGCCCTGCTTGGCCGTGCGTATGGATTCGCTGAGCCGCTGCGCGGCCTTGCCGGTGGGCGCCGCCAGCAGCATGCGCAAGGGCGGCTTGCCGGCGCGCGCGGCCTGTGCCTGCAAGAGCGCCAGCAGCTTCACCACCGTCGTGGTCTTGCCGGTGCCGGGGCCGCCGCTGACCAGCGTCAGCGGCTTGAATTGCGCGAGCAGGGCCGCGAGGCGCTGGCGGTCCTCCGGCACGCTGCCGAAAAGCGCATCGAGCTCACGATGCAAGGCCCCGGCATCGGCCGGCGCATGCAGCACCGCGGCACGTTCACGCAGGCTGGCCGCCACCGCCGACTCATGCGCGTGATAGCGCGCAAGATACAACCGTGCGCCGTCGGCATCCGTCTCCAGCACGAAGGGCCGGTAGTCGCCGGGCGCACCGACCCAGCCGCTGTCGCGCCAGGCCGCCGCCGCGTCCGCCGCAACCGGAATGCAGACATGCCCGGCCTCCACCGCAAGATACAGCGCCTCGAGTGCAGCAACGAGATCGGCGGGCAAGGCCGGTGCCTCGCGCGCCAGCCAGCGCCGCGCCGCCAGCAGCAGTGGCGAGCTGACGGGGGCGGCAGGCGCCGCGCTCATCACGGTGCTCATGCGTCACCTCCCTGCTTGCCACGCTGCTTGAGCACCGGCGCCCCTGCACGGGCATCGCGTTGTCCGCTCATGAGGGCGTCCAGCGCCTCGACGAGGGCGCGCGACGGCCTGGCGGCATACACGCCGGCGCCGGGCGACGCGATGCCGCGCAAGAAGAGGTAGCGCACGCCACCGACATGCCGGTCGTAGTCGTAGCCGGGCAGACAGGCGCGCAAATGCCGGTGCAGCGCCAAGGTGTACAGCCAGTACTGCAGGTAGTAATGCGCACCCGCGATGGCCTGCTGCATGCGTGCCGCCGTGTAGGCGCTGTCGTCGGGGCCCAGCCAGTTGGTCTTGTAGTCGAGCACGTAATAGCGGCCGTCATGGCGGTAGATGAGGTCGACAAAGCCCTTGAGATACCCCGAGAGCGGCGCAAAGCCGAGCTGCGCGAGCGCCGCGCGATACGGCGCCGGCACCTCGGGCAGCGCGAGGAAATCGGCGGGCGCGAGCGCCGCCACCGGATACAGGAATTCCATTTCCGCGCGCGCCGCCTCGAGATGGCCGAGACGCGCGCCTGCGGCATCGAGCGGCGTGTCGAGCAGGCGGACCAGCGTGGCCTCGACCACCGGCTGCCAGTCTTCGGCGATGGCGTGTTCCTGCATGCGCGCGCTGACGATCCGGCGCAATGCCTCATCACGCGCCATGGCGCTGAGCGCGGGCAGGGTCAGGGCATCCTCGAGGATGGCGTGCCAGAACACGCCGGCCGCCGCACCGCGCGGAAAGGCATGGATGCCTTCGGGTTCGGCGAGACCGGGCACGACATTTACGCCGCTGTCGGCGTCCGG
>DAIRDY010000173.1:2912-5057 GCA_036795935.1 Moraxellaceae bacterium
CCGGCAACTCAGCAACCGCGCCAAGCGCGGCCAGTGCCGCGCTGTTGTCGTGGTCAGGGCTTTCCTGCTCGTGTGCACTGTCGGCCAGACCGGTGAAGCTGCTGACGCGCCAGCGCCGTGCCAGACGACGGCTGAACGGCGGCAGCACCGGCGCCGACGACGGCGCGGGCAGCGTCACCGCGGGCACCGCCGGCAGCTCGTCATCCAGCGCCTGCCAGGCCACGCCCTCGGGCACGGCGGCCGCGAGCGTTTCCAGCGCCGCGACATGCGCGTCGTAATCCTTTTTCTTGAGCTCGCTGCCCAGCACGTCGGCATCGGGCTCGCCCTCGGTGGCGCCGCCCAGCAGCAGCCAGCTGAACGGGGCCAGCTCGCTGTCCTTCACCCGTCCCCAGAGCGCATAGCAGCGGTATTTGGCACGCGTCAGCGCGACATAGAGCACGCGCAGCTTTTCGGCCAGGCGCTCGGTGGCCATGCGCGTTTTCGCCTGCGCGAAACGCGCGGAGCCCAAGTCCAGCCGCGACTCGCCGCCGGCGCGGTATTCGGCACGGTCGCTGTCGGACTTGTGCAAGAGCGAGCCGTCCCAGAGGAAGGGACAAAACACCACCGGATACTCCAGCCCCTTGCTGACATGGATGGTCAGCACCTGCACGCGCGCGGCGTCGCTTTCCAGGCGCAGCTGGGTGTCCTCGGTGCTCGCCGCCTCGCGCAACTGTTCGCGCAGCCAGGCGAGCTGGCGCTCCGGCACCGGATCAATGTCGGCCTGCTGCTGCATGAGCGTGGCCAGATGGCGCAGGTTGGTCAGGCGGCGCTCGCCGCCCGGCGCCGCCAGCACGCGCGCGAGCACGCCGGCCTCCTCCTGCCACTGCTCCCACATCGGCATGAAGCCCTGCTGCTGCCAGCGCTCGCGCGCGGCCAGCAAAAGGCCGATCAGGGCCGACCAGCCGGCCTCGTTTTCCTGTGCCGCATGCACGGACTCCACGGTGCCGCCCCAGAGCGGCGTCAGCAGCGCCGCCTTCACCGCGCCCTCACGGCCGGGCGCGGCCACGGCTTCCAGCACGGCCAGCAGGTCGCTCGCCTCGCGCGTGGCATAGACGGAATCGATGCTGCGGATGACGGCCGGCACGCCGGCCTCGGCCAGCGCCCCGGTGACGGCACGGCCGTCGGCATGACGCGGTACCAGCACGGCAATGTCGCCCGGGCGCAGCGGCGCCTCGCCAATGCACACCTCGCCACGCGCGGCCCCCTGCAACAGGCGCACGATTTCGGCGACGGTGCACTGCACCGACAGCTCGCGGGCGCGGCCCTTGTCCAGCGGCTTGTCGCCCGCCGCCGGCAACAGCCAGCAGTGCAGGGGCGGCGCCGAAGGCGTCAGTGCCGCCGCGGCCGGCACGGCATCAACCACCGGGAAACGCAGGTCGGAAAACAGGAAGGGGTTGCTGTGCTGCGTGAACACGGCGTTCACCGCACGCACCAGCGCCGGCACCGAGCGCCGGTTGGTGCCCAGCGTGTAGCGGCCGGCGGCGGACTCGCGCGCACGCAGGTAGGTGAAGATGTCGGCGCCACGGAAGCTGTAGATGGCTTGCTTGGGATCGCCGACCAGATACAGCGGGAAAGCCTCCGCCGCCCCGTCGCCGCCCACCCCGCTCTCCGGCCCGAACAGCGTGGCGAAGATGCGGAACTGCAGCGGGTCGGTGTCCTGGAACTCGTCGATCAGCGCGGCGCTGTAGCGCGCACGGATGGCCGCCGCCAGGCGCGGATCGGTCACCGCCTGCGCCAGCAAGGCCAGCAGGTCCTGATAGGACACGAGGCCGCGCTCGCGCTTGTGCGCGGCCAGCGCCGCACGCACATCGTCGATCAGCAGGCGGCGAAAATCGCGCAGCAGGCTGTCGGCGGCCTCGAACCAGTCGGCCAGCTCCTGCCAGAAGCCGTGCTGCGGCAGGCGGCCTTTCTGTTTTCTGTTCTTCTCGAAAACTCCCGGGGTGAGCCTCCGGATATGCGCATGCAGGCCCTGCCCATCCGACAGCCAGGCATCAAGCCGCTCCAGCAGCACTGCTTGATCCTCGGCCTTGAACATCTTCTTTTCGCGCTTGAGGCCGTCGGCCTCGCTGATGTCGGCAACAATCGCTTCCTGCTGCTCGCGCCAGT
>DAIRDY010000174.1:0-2441 GCA_036795935.1 Moraxellaceae bacterium
CACGCCGAGCTCGCCGCCCATCAGGCGGCAGAGGTCACGACTGATGCTGAGCCCGAGGCCGGTGCCGCCGTAATGGCGCGAGGTCGAGGCATCGGCCTGCACAAAGCTGTCAAAGATGTGCGGCAACTGCTCCGGCGCGATGCCGATGCCGGTGTCGGTGAACATGAAGCGCAGGCCGACCTCGGCGCCCTCGCCAAAGGCCTCGATGGCCAGCTCGATATGGCCATGCGCCGTGAACTTCACCGCATTCGACAGCAGGTTGGTCAGCACCTGGCGCAGGCGCAGCGCATCGCCGACGATTTCGGTCGGCACTTCCGGCGCAATCGAACACAACAGCGTCAGCTGCTGCTTGTAGATGCGCGCGCGGAACAGCGCCAGCGTCTCCTCCACCAGCCGGTCGAGATCCAGCGGCGCCAGTTCCAGATCCATGCGCCCGGACTCGATCTTGGCGTGGTCGAGCACGTCGTTGATGACCTCGAGCAGTGCATTGCCCGAGGACTCCATGGTGTCGAGGATGCGCACCTGCTCCGCCGACAGCCCCGTGGTGCGCAGCAGCTCGGCCATGCCGAGCACGCCATTCATGGGCGTGCGGATCTCGTGGCTCATCATGGCCAGGAACTGGCTCTTGGCCTGACTCTGCGCCTCGGCGCGCAGTACCTGTTCGCGACTTTGGGCCTCGGCCGCCTTGAGCCGGCGCAGGTGCAGGCCCAACCCCAGCGACAACCAGGTCACCGTCCACAGCAGGCCGAGCTTGATGCCGGTAATGAAGAACTCGAACAGCGGCACGAGCGCGAACACCGACAGCACGGCCGCCACCGCATTGACCAGGAACAGCGACCAGCCAAGCACGAAATAGCGTGCTTCCGCGCGCCCCTGTCCCAGTGCCGCCATGCCCATGGCCAGCATGAACACGCTGACCACCACGCCCATGCCCAGCAGCACCACGGCGCCCCAGGACGGCCCCAGCACCGGCAGCAGCAACAGCAGCACGAGGTTGACCAGCATCAGCACCCGGGTCAGGCGGCTCCAGCGCGAGACCGCCGGGATGTTCAGGAAGTGCCTTGCAAACTGCAGGTAGGCGAGGTTGGCCAGGCCTATGCAGACCGAGATCGACAGGTTCTGCCAGCGCCCCGGATAGGGAAAGAACTCAAAGGCGAAACCGTCGAGGATGAACAGGTAGCCCAGCGTCGGCAGCAGCGCAAACACGTAATAGAGGAAGATGCGCTCACGCGCGCTCAGGAAGAGAAAGAGGTTGTACAGCAGCACCAGCACCATGGCGCCGTAGAAGGCGCCCTCGATCAGCTGCTGGCGGCTCATCAGCGCCCAGAAGGCCTCGGGGCTGTGCACCTGCGCCGGCACCAGCAGGTTGCTGCTTGAGTGCACGCGCAGGTAGAAATCGTGCTCGCCTGGCGGCAGCACGAAGGGCAGCGCAATCTGGCGCAGCGCCAGCGGACGTGCGGCCCATGGCTCGCTGTCACCGCTGCGCCACTCGACATGGCCGCCCTGCCCGTCCGGCGCAAAGAACTGCACATGGTCCAGCAGTGCAAAGTCGATATGCAGCAGGCGGGCCTGTGCCAGCGGAGCCGGATTCTTCAGCGTGAAGCGGAACCAGTGCGGGGTGGCGGGCGCAAACCCCCAGTTGGGATAGGCGGGCGGCGGGCGAAAATCCGGCGCCTGGCGCACCGCCGCGAGGGATTGCGCACCGCCGGATTCCGGCAGCCAGTACAGGGCCTGCCACAGGGGCAGCGAGGCACGCTCCGGCGGCAACTCCAGCGCGGATAGCGCTCGCGGCAAGAGGCACAGCAGCAACAGGCAGGCGAGCACCATCCGTCCCGCCGGCCGCCTGCATCGAGGAAATGCTGTGGTCATCACATTCCGGCCCTTCCCTGAGTCCGTCAACCGGCAATGGCCGGTGCAGCGCCTACACTATACCGCAGCTGCAGATGACCGGCCGCGCCGCATTCCGTGCGGCCTTCTCATTTGCGAAGGCCGTTGCTAGCATGGCCCCGCCCTGCAGTCTGCGTCCGTGGCCCCGTGTCGCCGACGCGCCCTCACCGCCTTCATCTGGTTCTTGCCCCGCTCATGAGCGCATCGCTGCCCGACAACATTTCACCGCTGGCCCCCGAGCAGTTCCAGGAACTGCATTTCCCCAAAAGCCAGCTCGCCCTGCGCCTCGCCCTGGCCGTGCTGGCCCTGAGCTATGCCTGGCTGGTGCCGGCGCAGCTGGTGATGGTGAACTATCTCGTGTTCCTGATCGGCGTGATCGTCTATGTCGGCGTGCAAAGCCTGCTCGGACTGGTCACCATCCTGAACCGGCCGCATCCGCTCGTGCTGAACGCGATCACCGCCGTCGACCTGCTGGCCGCCACCGCTGCCGTGCTCAATGACCCGGCAGCGCTGCCCCCGCTGTTGCTGCTGGGCGTGGCCGCGCTCATGCTGGC
>DAIRDY010000174.1:2541-5047 GCA_036795935.1 Moraxellaceae bacterium
CTTGGCAACCGCTGGACCTTTTACGAGGCGGCCAAGTACCTGCTGCCCTACCACCAGCGCAACATGACGCCGATGGTGGTCATGTTTGCCGAGCTCGAACTTACCCGGCGCAAGGGCAAGCCGCTCGGCAAGTCGGTCAACCAGTACCTGCTGAAGCAGTTCGCCAGCATCGTCGACCAGCGCCTGCGCGCCAGCGATGTTGCCGTGCACTACGGCGGCAACGAATTCGCGATGCTGCTGGTCGACACCACCACCAAGGATGCCGAAAACATCGCCTTCAATCTGCAACAGCAGTTCAACACCTGGGCCAAGCAGAAAGACCTGCCCGCCTATGCCCACATCGGCATGGCGGTGGTCCCGCAGCGCCCGATCGCCATGGACCAGATCCTGATCAGCATCAACGCCGCCCTGTACCGGGCCCGGCAGTACAAGAAAGGGGTCTCCGGCGCGGTCTTCGCCGACCCCGAGCAGGCGCGTTGACGCCCTCGGCGCCGGTCGTCATCACAGGGCATTTTTTGCTGCAAACTGTCCAACAAAACTGATGCATTGGCCAAACCCCGGTGATAGTATTCCGCGCGCCGATTAGTTGGATGCTAGGTACTCTGGGCGTTGCCGGCCTGCCGGCCCGGCGCCAAGGATGCATCTAGTAGTCGTCAGACACGCAACCTGAGAGAGACATCATGCAAATCAAGAAGATCGCCGTTTCCGCCGCCATCGTCGCCGCCCTCGCCATCGCTGGCTGCGCCAAGAAGGAAGAAGCTGCTGTTGAAGCTCCTGCCGCTGAAGCTCCTGCTGCCGAAGCTCCGGCCGCTGAAGCCGCTCCGGCTGAAGCCCCGGCTGCCGAAGAAGCTGCTCCGGCTGCTGACGCCGCTGCCCCGGCCGCTGAAGCTCCGGCTGCCCAGTAATCAGTCAGCTTCGGCTGCTGATGTAAAAAGGGGGATGCCTTTGGCATCCCCCTTTTTTATTGCCCCGATCACCTTCCTGCCCAGAGTGTTGCCATGACCCTTTGTGCCTGCGGCTCCCAGCGCGATGCCGCCTCCTGCTGCGACCCCGTTCTTGCCGGCCAGCCGGCCCCCACCGCCGAAGCCCTGATGCGCGCGCGCTACAGCGCCTACACCCGGCATGACATCGCCTTCATCATGGCCAGCACCCACCCCGCCAGCCTGGCCGACAGTGACGAGGCCGCCATGCGCGCCTGGGCCGAAAGTGCCGAATGGCAGGGGCTCGAGGTTGTCGCCACGCGCGACGGCGCCGAAGGCGACAGCCAGGGGGAGGTGGAATTCGTTGCCCACTACGCAATCAACGGCGTGGCACAGCGCCATCACGAACAGTCGCTGTTCGTGAGGGTGGACGGCCAGTGGCTGTTCCGCGATGGCAAGGTGGTCTACAGCGGTCCGGCGGAGCGCCCGCAGCCCGTGGTGCGTGGCGAGCGCACCGGCCGCAACGATCCCTGCCCCTGCGGCAGCGGCAAGAAATTCAAGAAGTGCTGCGGCGCCTGAAAGCGCCGCTTACCAGTTGTCGGGATGGCAGATCCGGCGATTACGCTCGTCATTCATCGGTAGCAGGCTGCAGGCCAGTGCCTGCTTGCGGTGTGCCTGCACCCGTTCCCACACCATGTCGCCATGCTTCTGGCCCCGCCCTCCGGCGGCCCAGGACTGGCTGCGCACCAGCGTGTCCGACACCACCTGCCGTCCCGCCGGACTCAGCCGGAACCACGAATCCAGGCCGATATCGACAATCGCCAGCATGACCGGCGGCTCCCAGGGGCCGAGGCGGGCCGCCTCCGCCAATGTGGACTCAAGCTCGGCATCCACCCGGTCCAGGCGCACCAGGGCATAGGCCAGCCGCGCGCGCACATAGGGCCAGGTCGGTCGCCGCTCGATGGCGGCGCGGAAATGCAGCAACGCCTGTTCGCGATCGGGACGGGCCGTCTCGTCACCGATATCGGCCAACGGATGGCGCAGTTCGTGGATGACGCCCAGCAGCTCGTGGTAGTCCGCATTCGCCGGCGAGAGTCGCACTGCGCGCTCGGCATGGGCCTGCGCCACTGACCAGTCCTGCTGGCGCGGCGCATAGGACGCGCCACGCGCCGCCGCCTGCTGCGCCTGATGGCTCCAGGTTTCGGCCCAGGCCCGGGCACGAAAAGCCGAGAGGTCGGCCACCAGCCAGAGCAGCGACCAGAGCGCAAACATCAGCACCGCCACGCCCGCTGCATAAGCCGCCCAGCGCCAGCCCCGCGCCGCATTCATGCCGCATCCCCGAACTGGCCCGACACGATCTGCCAGGGATTGTCCTGCACCAGCTTGCGCGCCTCAGCCTCACCCAGCAGCGCCGTCGCCACTGCCAGCCCCTCGGAGAGCACGGGCGGCCGCGCCGTCAGGTTGTGGGCGTCGCTCGCCAGCACCGTGGCCCAGCCGGCGCTGACGATTTCCCGCGCCCGCAGCTCTGCCAGCTCGCCGAAGCGGCCGGCCAGCGCTCCCGCCGTGACCTGGAAGAGGCAGCCCAG
>DAIRDY010000175.1:0-2696 GCA_036795935.1 Moraxellaceae bacterium
CGTGGGGCTGTTGGCGGTTCTCGAGGACCTTGTGTGAATAAATTCGCACCTACAGTCCCGAAGCGGCAGCAGCGACGGAAATGACGCAGGCCGCGGAAGTGACGGGAGGGGCTGAAATGACCGAGGTGGCCCGAGTGACCGGCGCACTCACTCGTCGGTGAGCGCGCACTCGGCGTTCTTGGGGGCGTGCTTGCAGCGCACGTTCTTCAGCAGGCGCATCATGGTCTTGTCGTAGATGCCTTCCTGCGTCAGCTGGATGCGCGCCTCGCGCATCATCTTGAAGTAGCGCTCCTCGTCGGCCGGCGACAGCGTCAGCCAGTGCTTCTCGGGGATTTCCTTTTCGGCGCGTGCCACCAGCGCAAAGGCCTTGTCCAGCTGTGTCAGCGCGTATTCGCGGCACTTCTGCCCGAAGTCGGGCGGAAAGCGGTCGCGGTGGATGAGCATGGTGGCCGTCACCTGGCCGAGCGGAAAGCGGTAAATGCCGCCGGTGCTGCCGATGCCGCGGTAAAGCTCGAGCGGCGCATACAGCACCACCGGTGCCACCACAATGTCGACCTGGTGGTTGTTGAACTTGCCGGCAAAGTTGGTGATGTCCGAGGCCACCGGCTGCGCGCCCAGCTTCTGCACGATCTTGGCCTGTGCCTTGTCGGTGTTGATCACCGCCACCTTCTTGCCGGCGGCGGCCTCGACGGAGTTGATGCGACGGTCGCGGACCAGCACATAGGCGGGCCCCATGGGTGCCAGGCCCACCACTTCATAGCGGCCGTTGATCAGGCGCGGCGCCATTTTCGGGTTGGCCAGGGTTTCTTCCAGCGCGCGTACCTGTTCGGCGTGGGTGAGCGCGCCGATGGCATCGACGCTGCCGACAAAGGGGCTGAACTCGCGGGCGCGGATGGTGGTCATGGCCACGCCGTCGCATTGCCCGGCCTTGAAGTCCTCGGCGGCCACGCGCTCGTCGGTATAGGCCTTGAGCGTCATTTCCACGCCCCACTTGCGCGCCGCCAGCACCTGGTCGCGGGCATGGTTGAAGGCTTCGCCACGCGTGCCCAGCGGATCGAAGATGCAGAAGGTCACTTTCACCGGCGCGCTGGTGGCAGCGGCGGGCAGGGCGATGGCGAGGGCCAGCAGGCAGATGAGGCGGTGCAGCGGCATGGGTGTCCCTTCCTTAGGTGCGGCCTTGCGGCCATGTGGCGACGGTGACGCGCCATGATGACAGCGTCCGATGGCAGCGGCGCGCGACCTTAACGGCTGATGGCGCTGGCGACAAATTCCGCGGATGAACGGCAGGCCGCTGTTTGCCGCGCGCATGAAAAAGCCGGGACGGGCCCGGCTTTCTGGTACGTGCGTGCTGCGCTCAGTACAGCAGGCCGACACCGGCATGGAAGTTGTCGAAACGCTCGTCGTCCTTGTATTCCTCGGCCGCGAAGGTCAGCGTGAAGCGGGTGCCGAGTGACTGGTTGTAGCGGTTGCGTTTCTTGCCGCCGACAAACTCGATGAAGCGCGCCAGGTTGAAGTCGTGGCGGATGCGCTGGACGCGGCCTTCGGTGCCCATGCCTACCTGCAACTGCAGCACGCCGGCCAGACCGACGCCGGCATAGACGTTGTGTATCTTGTCATCGCCGAACTGCTTGTGGCCGGTGCCCATGTTGATGAACACGCGCGAATAGTTGGCATCGACGAACCAGCCGGTGCCGACATCGCCTTCGTCGCGGCGGCTGTGCACCTGGCCGGCAGAGAGCACAAGGCCGGGCAGCGAAGCGGGATCAAGGGGGCGGGCCTGGGCCTCGGGGAAGGGGAAAAGGCAGGCCAGCAGCAGGGCTGCAAGGGCCGGTCCCTGAAAGCGCATGGTGAGTCCTCTTTCTTGTTGTTCTGGTGCCCGGCGGGGCGTAGACCGGCCCGATTATGCCCGGATGCCTGCGCAGGCGCCATGCATGCGCCGTCCGGGGCGGCTCGTCATTCCCGGCGTCGGCCCGGGCGCCGCGGTCCTGCTGAGAATCCTCTGCTCCTTGCCGCCCTGCGGCTGAGAAGCAATCCGTCTAGCCCGCCGGCGCTGGGGGCATAGGCTGAATGCAGGCCCGTGCCGCCGGTGGCGCGGGCGGGAGGACAATCATGAACAGGCGACAGCTGCCGCTGCTGGCCGTCTTGCTGGCGGCCTGCGGCGGCGATGACAAGGGCACGGGCATGCTCTCGGTGCAGGTGACGGATGCGCCGGTGGACCAGGCCGAGGCCGTGGTGGTGCGCTTTACCGGACTCAGCTTCAAGCCTGCGGACGGCGCGCCGCAGATGGTGGTGTTCGAGGCACCGAAAGACATCGATCTGCTGGCCCTGGCCGGTGGCGATGCCGCGCCGCTGGTCAGCAACCTGGTGGTGCCGGCCGGGCGTTACGAATGGTTGCGCCTGCATGTGCAGGCGGCGTTCGACACGGTGCACGACTCCTACATCACAATTGACGGCAGCCAGTACGAGTTGCGGGTGCCGAGCGGCAGCCAGAGCGGGCTCAAGCTTCCCGGCGGCTTTGTGGTGCCGCAGGGCGGTGTCGCCAGCTACACGCTGGACTTCGATTTGCGGCGTTCGGTGGTGCAGCCGACAGGGCAGCCGGGGTATTTCCTGAAGCCGGTGATCCGCATGGTCAACACCGCGCAGGTCGGCACGCTGAGCGGTGCGGTCGACAGTGCGCTGATCGCGGCGCAGTGCAG
>DAIRDY010000175.1:2796-5044 GCA_036795935.1 Moraxellaceae bacterium
AGGCGCCAGTGCAACTCCGGCATGAACTCGAAGTTCATGCCGTAGACGCTGGCCACCATGGTCGGCGGCAGGAAGATGACGGCAGCCACCGAGAAGATCTTGATGATCTTGTTCTGGTTGACGTTGATGAAGCCGAGCGTGGTGTCGAGCAGGAACTTGATCTTGTCGAAGAGGAAGGCGGTGCTCGCGATCAGCGACTCGGAGTCGCGGATGATGTCGCGCAGGCGCTCGCTCTGTTCCGCATTCAGTATCCCCGAGCGCAGCAGCAGGTAGAGCATGCGCTGCAGGTCCATCATCGAGATACGCACCTTGCCGTTCACGTCTTCCTGGCGGGCGATGCTGGTCAGCAGCGATTCCATGTCGTCGTGCTGGGCATTGCCCAGCACCTGGCGCGAGGTGTTTTCCAGCTCGGCGGCGATGCGCTCCAGGATGTCGGCGAGGTTTTCCACCTTGGTCTCGAACAGCCCGAGCATGATGGACTTGGAGTTGGTCAGCGTGACCAGGCCCTTGCGGGCGCGCAGGCGGAACAGGCGGAAGGCGGCCAGCTCCTCCTCGCGCAGCGTGAACAGGCGCTCGCCGTTGAACACGAAGGCGGCGGAAATGTTCTCGGAGTTCTCGTCGGCGTAGTTCAGGAAGTAGGAGCTGATGTGCAGCCCGTTCTCGGTCTCGTAGAAGCGGGAGGTGGCCTCGATCTCGTAGAGATCGTCGATGGTCGGCAGCTCCTGCTGGTAGGCCTCGCGCAGCCAGTCGCGCTCTTCGTCGGTCGGCGCAATCGCATCCACCCATATCACGTCGCTTATCAGGTCGGCGGCGGCATTGATGGCCACCTGTTCCAGATAACCGCGATTGAGGGTGAAGGCCATCAGCATGTCGGAGCTCTCGCGACCGCACGCCGGAAAGCGGGCAGCCGCAGGTAGGGGTCGATAGGCGCGGGTCCTGCCCGGAGCGGGCATCAGCCGTTGAAGGAATGCGCGCATTCTATGGCGGGGACGCCCGGCATTGAAAGCCGCTTGCGGCGTCGCGTGCCGGGGTGTGGCGGGCCGGCGCGAGTGTGCCAGCCGGCGGCACGGCGTATCGCGTGCAAGTGTTGCAGGAAATGTCCTGTGGCTGCGCCGGTGAGGCGTGCGCTCAGGGCGTGCGGGCGACGACCCAGGCCTCGACACTCAGGCCCTCGGCCAGCAGCAGCCCGGCAATCGCCGCCAGCGTGCTGCCGGTGGTGCTGACATCGTCGATGAGCACGACATGGCAGGGGCGCGGCAGCGCGGCCAGCCGCTGCGGGTCCAGCATGAATGCCGCGCGCAGGTTGCGCCGGCGGGCGCGGGCATCGAGCCCGCGCTGTGCGGCGGTGGCGCGGACCCGGCGTACCAGCGCGGTTTCCAGCGGCAGCTCGAGCGCGCGGGCCAGTGGCCGCGCCACCTCCAGCGCCTGGTTGCAGCCGCGCGCGGCCAGGCGCGAGGCATGCAGCGGCACCGGCAGCAGCAGGTCCGGCCGCGGGCGTCCGGCCGCCTGCACGGCCTCCAGCAGGAGCTTGCCCAATACCGGCGCATGGCTCAGGCGGCGCCGGTATTTGAGCCCGGCCACCAGCGCATCCACCGGAAAGGCATAGCGCAGCGGCGCCAGCGTGGTCAGCGGCGGCGGCTGGTGACGGCAGTCCGGGCAGCAGTCGCTGCCGGCGGGCAGGGGAAGGGCGCAGTGCCGGCAGGCATGCAGGTTCCAGGGCAAGTCGTGGCGGCAGGCCTCGCAGAGGCCGTCAGCCTCGGCGGGGGCGTGGCAGAGCAGGCAGGGCGGGTGGTCCAGCGTGGCAAGCCAGTGGCGGCTGCGCCTCAGCAGCCCGGAAAGCAACAGTTCGTTAACCATTGGCTGTCCTTGCGGTTGACGGGGCTTCCTGCCCCGGGCCAGTATCGCGTCAACCCGGCGCAGGCTCCGGGGTTGACGGCCTGATGCTGGCCTCGGCCACCGGCGCGCCGGAAGCGGCGCCCTGCCCGTCGCCCCGTGCGAATTCCGCCTCTTTTGTTTACATGCTGGCGCCGCCACCCCGGCCGGCCGCCCGAGGACATGCCATGACGCTCCGCCACGACTGGTCCCGCAACGAGATCCGCGCCCTGTTCGACCTGCCCTTCATGGACCTGCTGTTCCGCGCGCAGACCGTGCACCGCCAGCACTTCGACCCCAACACCGTGCAGGTGTCCACGCTGCTCTCCATCAAGACCGGCGCCTGTCCCGAGGACTGCAAGTACTGCTCGCAGTC
>DAIRDY010000176.1:0-5030 GCA_036795935.1 Moraxellaceae bacterium
GCAACGGACGCAACATCATCGGAGCACCTCACCACCAAGCGAGATGGCGCCTGAAAATTACCAACCGCAACGCCGACAGCCGCCACGAAAGCGCGGCCTGCTTGCAGCAGGTGCAAGCTCCTCAGGCTGGCTCGGCATGCGCCGGCCGCGGCGGCTCGTCGCCCGCCGTGGCCGGCAGCCAGCGCTCCAGCATCGCCGTCAGTTCCGCCAGCCGGATCGGCTTCGGCAGGTAGTCGTTCATGCCTGCTTCCAGGCACTGCTCGCGATCGCCGCGGATCACGCTCGCCGTCAGTGCAATCACCGGGATCGCACGATTGCGCCCGGTTCCCGCGCGCAGCCGGCGCGTGGCCTCCAGCCCGTCCAGCACCGGCATCTGGCAGTCCATCAGCACGAGGTCGTAAGGCAGGCGTTCCAGCGCATTCAGCGCCTCCTCGCCATTGGCCGCGACATCGGCATGCAGGCCCAGACGTTTCAGCATTTCCACGGCCACGAGCTGGTTCACCGTGTTGTCCTCGACCACAAGAATGCGGGCACGACGCAGTGCCGTGCCCGGCGTTGCCGGGCGTGGCGGCGCGCTGGCCAGCAGGTCGGCGGCATTGAGCGCCGGCGCGAACGGCAGGCGCAGGCTGAAGATGCTGCCGTTGCCCGGCGCGGTCTCGACCTCGATCTCGCCGCCCATGTGGCTGGCGAGGCGCTGTGCGATGCTGAGGCCGAGGCCGCTGCCGCCATAGCGGCGCGTGGTCGAGCCATCACCCTGCTGGAAGGGCGTGAACAACTGTGGCAACTGCTCCGGCGGAATGCCCGGGCCGGTGTCATGCACTTCGAAGCACAGCCACTCCTGGGTGGCGCTGCGGCCGCCATGGCGGATGTACAGGCCGACTTCGCCTTCGCTGGTGAATTTCACGGCATTGCTCACCAGGTTGACCAGGATCTGGCGCAGCCGCGCCGGATCGCCGCGCACATGGTCGGGCACGTCGTCGTCGACGGCGAATTCCAGCACCAGCTTTTTCTCGCTGGCACGTGTGCGCAGCATGTCCAGCGCCTCGTGCGCGATCTGCCGCGGGTTGAACACCAGCGGCTCGAGTTCGACGCGGCCGGCCTCGATGCGCGAGAAGTCGAGGATGTCGTTGAGCAGGTGCAGCAGGGCTTCGCCGGAGAGGCGGGCAAGTTCGACCAGGCGGCGCTGCTCGGCGGTGAGCGAGGTGTCGAGCAGCAGGCCGTTGATGCCGATGACGCCGTTGAGCGGGGTGCGGATTTCGTGGCTCATGGTGGCGAGGAAGTCGGACTTGGCGCGGTCGGCGCGCAGCGCCGCCTGCTTGGCTTCCTGCTCGGCGGCGAGGCTGCGCGCGAGTGCGGCGACGCTGCGTTCGTTGGCCAGCCGCGCGGCCATGCCGATGCCGGCGCAGAGCACCACCAGCACGCAGCGCGCGAACACCTCGAAACCGGCGTCGGGCTGGAATTCCGGGGTCAGGCTGAACCATTGCCGGCTGGCCAGTGGCAGGGTCATGGCGGCTGCGCAGAGCACTGTCCAGAACAGCGCGGCGCGCACGCTGCCGACAAAGGCCACGGCCAGCGGGACAGCCACCAGATACCAGGGCACATAGGAGTTTTCCTGCCCCATCAACAGCGTGACGCCGAGGATGGCCGCCAGGTTGAGTGCCGCCATGGCATGGCAGGCGAGGTCGACGCAGCGCTGCGTGCCGCAGCGCAGCAGCAGGTGGCGGGTCAGCAGGCTGGCGCCCATGGCGCCGAGGTTGATGCTGCCGATGGTCCAGAAGCCCATGCCCAGGCTGTAGATGCCGAACACCATCCAGCCGAGGGCGATCAGCAGGGCCATGGCCGAGGCGCGTTGCAGGGCTTCCGGGGTCGCGGCGGTTGCCGGCGCGGAGACAGGGGTCATGTCGTCATCCTTTGTCAGGGTGGCTGCTTCTGCGGCAGCCTGCCTGCCGGACGGCGGGGGACGGGGCTCAGCGGCCGCGCAGGAAGAGGCGGTCCAGCTCGCCCAGCGTCAGCCGGGTCCAGGTCGGGCGGCCATGATTGCACTGACCGGCCCGCTCTGTCGCCTCCATGTCGCGCAGAAGGGCGTTCATTTCCGCCAGGCTGAGCTGGCGGCCGGCGCGCACGCTGCCGTGGCAGGCCATGGTGGCCAGGAGCTCGTTGCGGGTTTCCTCGATGCGCCGGGTGCTGCCGTGCACGGCGAGGTCGGCCAGCACGTCGCGCACCAGGGCCTCGGCCCGGGCCTGGCCAAGCAGCGTCGGCACCGCGCGCACGAGCAGGGTTTCCGGGCCCATGCGCTCGAGCTCGAAGCCGAGGCGGCGGAAGAAGCCGGCGTCGTGCTCGGCGAGGTCGGCCTCGCGGCTGCTCACCGCCAGCGACAGCGGCACCAGCAGTGGCTGCGAGGCCAGCGTGTCGGCATCGAAGTGGGCTTTCAGCCGCTCGTAGGTGATGCGTTCATGCGCGGCATGCATGTCGACGACGATCAGGCCGTCGGCGTTTTGCGCGAGGATGTAGATGCCGTGCAGCTGGGCGAGGGCAAAGCCCAGCGGTGGCGCCTCGCCGGCGACCTGCTCGGCCGGCAGCGCGCCGGGCGCCGGGCGCTGGAATGCGAAGGCCGGTGCATAGGCGGCACGGTTGTCCTGCACGCCGCTGAAGCCGGGGCCGTAACCATTGTTGCCAGTACTGCCAGTGCCCGCGGCCAGTCCGGCAAAAGCTGGCGAGCCTTGCACCGGCAGCGCCAGCGCCGACTGCTCGCGCAGGCCGGTGTCGGTGCCGGCGGGCAGGCCGTTGCCGGCCGGTGCCTGGTCGCGCGGTGTCAGGTTCGCGATCACGCGGTGCAGGCTGCGGAACAGGAAGTCGTGCACCTGGCGTTGCTCGCGGAAGCGCACCTCGTGCTTGGTCGGGTGCACGTTCACGTCGACGGCGCCCGGGTCCAGCTCGAAAAACAGCACATAGGCCGGATGCCGGCCGTGGAACAGCACGTCGGCATAGGCCTGGCGCACGGCATGGGTCACCACGCGGTCGCGCACCATGCGGCCGTTCACGTAGAAATACTGCAGGTCGGCCTGGGCGCGTGAAAACGTCGGCAGGCCGAGCCAGCCGCGCAGGCGCAGGCCGCCGTGGTCGATGTCCACCGGAATGGCTGCTTCCATGAAGGCCGGACCGCAGAGCGCGGCCACGCGGCGGCGCCACTCGGTTTCTTCGCTGGCCGGGCGCAGCTGGTGCACCTGGCGGCCGTTGTGGCTGAGCGTGAAGGCGATGTCAGGATGCGCAAGCGCCAGCCGCCGTACCGTTTCCTCGATGTGCGAGAACTCGGTGGCCTCGCTTTTCAGGAACTTGCGCCGTGCCGGGGTGTTGAAAAACAGGTCGCGCACATCGACACAGGTGCCGCGCGGCTGTGCCACCGCCGACACCTGCGCCGTCATGTCGCGGCCTTCGCTGCTGACCGCATGCCCGAGGCCGCTGTCGTCGCTGCTGGTGCTGAGCACGAGGCGCGACACCGACGCGATGGAGGCCAGCGCCTCGCCGCGAAAGCCGAGCGTGGCCACGGCCTCGAGGTCTTCGAGGTCGCTGATCTTGCTGGTGGCATGGCGGGCCAGCGCCAGCGGCAGGTCGTCGACATGAATGCCGCTGCCGTTGTCGCGCACGCGGATGCGCTTGACGCCACCTTCCTCGATGTCGATGTCGATGCGCGTGCTGCCGGCATCGACGGCATTTTCCACCAGCTCCTTGATCACCGAGGCCGGGCGCTCCACCACCTCGCCGGCGGCGATCTGGTTGGCCAGGCGCGCATCCAGCGCGGTGATGCGGGCGATGCTCATCAGTTCACCGGAATCACGAGCACCTGGCCGATGCGCACATTGTCGTCCTTGAGCGCGTTCAGGCGGCGCAGTTCGGCCATGCTGACATTGTGGCGGCTGGCGATGCGGGTCAGGTTGTCACCGCTGACCACCTTGTAGCGCACGGTTCGGGCGGTGGCGGGGCGATTCTCGAGCAGGGCTTCGGCACGCCGTGTCTCGGTCAGCACCGGGCGGCTGGCATGCGGGTTGTCACTGCCGCTGCCGGCCTGGCTGACGGCGGCCACGGTGGCGGAGTCCGGCGTGGCGGCAACCTTGCCGCGGGCGCGCTGCTCCGCTTCCCAGGCGAAATAGCTGCCGGGCGCGGGATAGGTGCGCTTGTAGCGCAGCAGGCCGTCGAACACCGCGCGCGCCAGCTCGCGCTGGTGGCGCTTGTCGATCAGTTTCTGCTCCTCGTCCGGGTTGGAGATGAAGCCGGTTTCCACCAGCAGCGAGACCATGCCCGGTTCTTTCAGCACGGCGAAGCCGGCCTGTTCCACGCGTCGGCTGTGCAGCGGCGTGAAGTGGCTGAAGCGGTCGAGGATGTTGCGGCCGAGATGCAGGCTGTGGTCCAGCGAGCCGGCCACCACCATGTCGGCGAGCACGTTGCGCAGTGTGTCGTCGCTGTTTTCCAGCGCGGCGCCACCGATCAGGTCGGAGCGGTTTTCACGTTCGGCCAGCATGCGCGCGAAACGCGAGGTGGCCGAGCCGGCACCGGCCAGCGACAGCGCGAACACCGAGGCACCCCGCGCGGCCCGGTTCTCGGCGGCATCGGCATGGATGGAGATGAAAATGTCGGCCTTGTGCTGGTGCCGGGCAATGCGCCGGCGTTCCGGCAGCGGGATGAAGTAGTCGCCGGTACGCGTCAGCACCGGCGTGAAGCCGGGTTCGGCACGCAGCATGGCTTCGAGCTCGCGGGCGATGGACAGGGTCACGTGTTTTTCGTAGGTGCCCTTGGCGCCGATGGCGCCGGGGTCTTCGCCACCGTGGCCCGGGTCCAGCGCGACGATGATGTTGCGCCATTTGCGCGGGTCGGGCGCAGCCTGGCGCTCGGCCGGTTTTTCCGGTGCCGCGACCACGGCCGGTGTGTCGGCGGCGGAAGTGGCGGGTGTCGTCGCCACCGGCGCCGTGCTTGCTGTCGTCGTGGCGGTGCTGCTGGCCGGTGCGCCGGTGGCGGCGGGCGGTGCGATGACGGTG
>DAIRDY010000177.1:0-4981 GCA_036795935.1 Moraxellaceae bacterium
GAAGAACCACAGCAGCACCATCAGCAGCGGGATGGAGCGCATGCCGTTGACGTAGATCGCGGCCGGCAGCTCCAGCGCCTTGACGCCCGAAAGCCGCATCAGCGCCAGCACCGTGCCGAACAGGATGCCGCCCACGGTGGCGATGCCGGTCAGCGCGAAGCTGAAGTACATCCCGTTGAGGATGTAGCCCCGGAACACCTCCCAGGTGAAGAAGGAGAAGTCGAGCGAAGGCATCAGTGGCCCCCCCCGCCCGTGCTGGCGACGAAGCCCGGCACGCGCACGCGCTTCTCGATGAAGGCCATGATGCGGTTGATGGCGAAGGCCGACGCGATGTACAGCGCCGTCACCGCCATGTAGACCTCGATGCCGCGCGAGGTCTCCTCGCCCACCTGCTGCGCATAGAAGGTCAGCTCGGTGATCGACACGGCGAAGGCCACCGAGGAATTCTTGAAGATGTTCATCGCCTCGCTGGTCAGCGGCGGGATGATGATGCGGAACGCCATGGGCAGCAGCACGTAGCGGTAGTACTGCGGCGTCGTGAAGCCCAGGGCCATGCCGGCGTAGCGCTGCCCGCGCGGCAGTGCCTGCACGCCGGCGCGCACCTGCTCGGCGATGCGCGCCGAGGTGAAGAAACCCAGACCGAAGACGACCAGCAGCAGCTTGGGCGTGTCGGCGAACACCGGCACCAGCACCGGCATGACGTGGTACCAGAGGAAGATCTGCACCAGCAGCGGGATGTTGCGGAACAGCTCCACCCACGCGTTGGCGAAGCGGGTCAGCCAGGGGCTGTCCGGCAGCGTGCGCAGGATGCCGATGATCGAGCCGACCACCAGCGCCACCACCATCGACAGCGCGGCCACCAGCACCGTCTGGCCCCAGGCGGCGATCAGCCAGTCCAGGTAGGTCTGCGTCCCGGTCGCGCCGCCGGTGCCGAAGCACCCGGGCACCATCGTCCGGTCGATCGTGTCCTGGCAGAAGATCTCCCACTCCAGGGCCATCGCCGCTCCTCTCTACTCGTTCTTCTTGGAGCATGCCGCGCGAAGGGCGCGGCATGCCGGTCTTCTGCTTACTTGTTGAAGGATTCCGCCGGGGCGTCGGACGGGTTCTTCATCAGGCCCTGCAGCACCTGGCCCATGGGCAGGTTCACGCTGGTGTTCTTCGGCGGGATCGGCTGCATGAACCACTTGGTGTAGAGCATGTTCAGCTCGCCCGAGCGGATGGCGCCGCGGATGTAGTCGTCCACCGCCTGCTTGAACTTGGCGTCGTCCTTGCGCACCATGATCGCGATCGGCTCGACGTTCAGCGTCTCGCCTACGATCTTGTAGCCCTTGGGGTTCTGCGAAGCGGCGATCAGGCCGGCCAGGATGTTGTCGTCCATCACGAAGGCGTCGGCGCGGCCGGACTCCAGCAGCAGGAAGCTGTCGGCGTGGTCCTTGCCGTAGACCTCCTGGAACTGGATGCCGCGGGCGCGCTCGTTCTTGCGCAGCAGCGCCACCGAGGTGGTGCCGGTGGTGGTGGCCACGCGCTTGCCGGCCAGGTCGGCCACCGACTTGATCGGCGAATCGGCCTTGACCGCGGTGCGCACTTCGGTCACGTAGGTGGTCAGGGCGAAGGACACGTCCTTCTGGCGCGCGGTGTTGTTGGTGGTGGAGCCGCACTCGATGTCCACCGTGCCGTTCTGCACCAGGGGGATGCGGTTGGCGGAGGTCACGGGCACGTATTCCACGGCCACGCCCGGCAGCACCGACTTCAGGATGCGCTGGCACAGCTCCACGTGGTAGCCGGTGAACTGGCCGCTGCCGGTGGTGTAGGACAGCGGGGCCGAGGACTCACGCACACCCATGACGACCTTGCCGGCCGCCTTGGCCTTGGCCAGGGTGTCGTTCGCCTGGGCGAAGGCGCCGGTGGCGGCGACCGCGGCGACGGCGAAAGCCAGCAAATACTTCTTCTTCATCGAAAATCTCCTGTGGACGAGCGCGTTGATACGAAAGGAAACGGGGCGATTCTAGGCGGGCGCGCGCCCGGGAACGCCGCGCCATCGTCGTGCCGGAAGCTTAGGCCCGGCGCGGGACCTCAGTAAGCAGGGTTTATGCCCGGTGGCATGCCACCGTGTCAGCCGGCTTCAGCTTTCCGCCAGCCGCGGGCTGCCGGCGCTCGCCAGGAAGCCCCACAGGGCCTGCGCGGTGCCCTTGGCGGCCTGGCGCGCCGACGGCCGTTCGCGATAGGCGCGCACCTGCATGGTGACGGACAGCGGCGGCAGTTCCGCCGACAGCGCCGCCACCAGCTTTCCGGCGCCCAGTTCCTTGCGCACCGCGCTGCGCGGCAGGAAAGCCACGCCGTGGCCTTCCAGCGCCATCGCCTTCAGCCCCTCGGCCATGTCGGTTTCGTAGACGCGATCGAGGTGGATGGCCGTGCCGGCCTGCTTCAGCAGGGCCTCGGTGACCTGCCCCAGGTAGGCGCCCGGGGCGTACCCGAGATAGGGCAGCGGCTGCTGCGGCCGCCCGGGCAGCCGGAACAGCGGCTCACCGGCGGCGTCGGGCCGGCAATAGGGCGCCAGCGTCTCCTCGCCCAGCGTCAGCATCTCGTAGCGGTCGGCGTCCAGCTGCAGCGGCTGCGAGGGGTGGTGGTAGGCGATCAGCAGGTCGCAGCTGCCCTCCACCAGGCGCATGGCGGCGTCGTGCACGTTCAGCGCGATCAGCCGGCTCTTCACCGGGCCGAAGGTCTCGCGCAGGCTGGACAGCCAGGCGGGGAAGAAGGTGAAGGCCAGGGTGTGCGGCACGGCGAACTCGATCACGTCCTGCCCGGCCGCGGCATGCCCGCGCAGCATGGCGCGGGTGCTTTGCAGCGCCTGCAGCATCTCCAGCGACTGGGCGTACAGCGTCTCGCCGGCCGGGGTCAGCCGGGTCGGGTAGGAGCTGCGATCCACCAGGTCGGTGCCGGCCCAGGCTTCCAGGGCCTGGATGCGGCGCGAGAAAGCCGGCTGCGTGACGTGGCGCAGCTGCGCCGAGCGGCTGAAGCTGCGCGTTTCGGCGAGGCTGACGAAGTCCTCCAGCCACTTGGTTTCCATGCGGCGGGATTATGACGAGCGCCGCGCCGGCCGGCGTTCGCGGCTTCCTAGCGCAGCGCCGTGCGGGCCAGCCGCCTCGCATTGGCGGTCGCCTTGCGGTGCACCGGCGCCAGGCCCTTGGCGAGGATCGTGTGGGTGTCCAGCAGCGGAACGCGCGCGCCCTGCAGCATGGCCAGCCAGGCCTGCTGCATCGCCTGCGTCATGGCCCAGCCCATGGCGAACCAGGACTGCCAGAAGGCATGCACCTTCTCCTGCGCCATGCCGTGGAACTCGCGCCGGTCGCGCGCACTCGGGACGGGGCCGGCCAGGGCCATCCGGGTGAGCCGGTGCGCCACCACCTGGGGGGCGGCGAACGCGATCTCGGCGGCCTGCAAGGCCAGGCGGGGGCTGGAGCGGCGACGTGGCATGGCGTTCCTGTAATGGGTTTCAGAATTGCTGCAGGCGGGCGCTCACGCGCTCCCCTTCGATGTGCAGCTCGCCCGCCGAAATGGGCAGGCTGAAGCGGCGCGGGCCGGCGCTGCCGGGATTGACGAACAGCACGCCTTCGCGCTGCGCCACCGACGGCTTGTGCGAATGGCCGGTGACCACCACCTGCACCTGAGTGGGCAGCGCGAGTTCCTGCAGGTCGTGCAGCACGTGCACGGCGACGCCTTCGAAGCGCACGGTGCGGACTTCGGGCAGCTCCTGCGCCCAGGCACCCCGGTCGTTGTTGCCGCGCACGGCGGTCAGCGGGGCGATCGCGGCCAGGCGCTCCAGCACCTCGGGGCCGCAGATGTCGCCGGCGTGCAGGATGTGGTCGCTGCCCTGCAGCCAGTCGAGCACCTCCGGCCGCAGCAGGCCGTGGGTGTCGGAGATCAGGCCGATGCGCATGGGATGGTGGGCTCCAGTGCGCATCTTGCCCGGCCGGCGCAACGGCGCCTGTAGGAAGCAAGCGCTCCCGCTATGCTGCGCCCATGAGCCAAGCCGTGCCGCGGCGCATCCTGCCGGTGATCGTGCTCTCGCAGTTCGCGGGCACTTCGCTCTGGTTCGCCGTCAACGCCGTGATGCCCGACCTGCAGCAGGCCTGGGGCCTGCCGGCGGCGGCCGTGGGCACGCTGACTTCCGCGGTGCAGCTGGGCTTCGTGGCCGGCACGCTGGTGTTCTCGCTGCTGATGCTCGCCGACCGCTTCGCGCCTTCGCGCGTGTTCCTGGCCTGCTCGGTGCTGGGGGCCCTGGCCAATGCCGCCACCCTGCTGGCGGACGGCGATTTCGCCGCCCTGCTGGCGCTGCGCTTCGCGGTGGGCTTCCTGCTGGCGGGGATCTATCCGGTCGGCATGAAGATCGCGGCCAGCTGGTACCGCGAGGGGCTGGGCGCCGCCATGGGCATCCTGATCGGCGCACTGGTGCTGGGCACCGCCCTGCCGCACGGATTGCGGGCGCTGGCGGGCGAAGGCGGCACCGGCCTGTTCGCCGTCGGGGGACTGCAGGCCTGGCAAGCCGTGGTGCTGGGCGTGTCGCTGCTCGCCGCTGCCGGCGGGCTGGCCACCGCGCTGCTGGTGCCCACCCATCCTTCCCATGCGCCGGGCGCGCGGATCTCGCCCCGCGCGCTGGGGCTGATCTGGTCCGACCCGCGCCTGCGGGCCTCCGTGTTCGGCTACTTCGGCCACATGTGGGAGCTGTACGCCATGATCGTGCTGGTGCCGCTGATCATGGCGGGCCGCCTGGCCGGCAGCGCGGTGAGTGCCGGCGCTTTCTGGGCGATCGCCGCCGGCTTCGTGGGCTGCGCCGGCGGCGGGCTGCTGGCGCGCCGGCTGGGCAGCGCGCGCGTGGCCTGGGCGCAGCTGGCCACCAGCGGCGCCTGCTGCCTGGCCGCGCCGCTGATGCTGGCCGCGCCGCTGCCGCTGTTCATGGCCTGGATGCTGCTGTGGGGCGTGA
>DAIRDY010000178.1:0-4975 GCA_036795935.1 Moraxellaceae bacterium
GACTCCACCGCCGCGGTGCTGATTGCCGAGGCCTGGCTGGCGGCGCCGGAAGAGGTCCGGCCGTAAGCGCGCTGCCCGCCGCCCCCGCAGTTGCGGGGGCGCCCGGTCGGGAAAATCCGGTCACCGGTCGGTGGCGTGACTGGTGGTTCTCGGCACTGTGAAAGACTCCCGGCGGAGCTTTGTCTGTGCAGGATGCCCCCGAAATGCCCGCGACGCCGGATTGCGCCACCCCCGACTCCTTGCTGCTGGCCGCCTTTGAGGCCAGTTGCCGCCATGCCTGGTGCCTGCTCGACCGCGACGGCCGCATCGCGCGCTGCAACCAGGGCCTGGCCGAGCTCACCGGCTACCCGCTTGCGGCACTGCTCGGCCGCCATCCCGCCTTCCTCTTCGAGCGCAGCGAAGCCACCGCCTACGCGGTGGAACTGGCGGCGCACTACGGCGACCGTTTCGAGGCCGTGCTGCCGCAGCACCTGATGGAGCATCCGGGCGAGGCCCGCGAATGGACCTGCGTGCGGGCCGACGGCAGCCGCTGCCGGCTGCGCCTCGAGGTCACGCCGGTGGGGCCGGCCGCCGCGCCCGAGGCCATGCTGGTCACCGCCATCGACGTCAGCGACCGCCATGCTGCCGAAAGCGAGCGCGAACGCGCGCGCGACCTTTTCGACCAGTTCATGGGCAACTTCCCCGGCTTCGCCTACCTCAAGGACCGCCAGTACCGCTTCATCTACCTCAACCACGACACGAGCCCGGAGTTCGGCAGCGGCCTGCGCGCGGCGTGGATGAACCGGCGGCTGGAGGACATCTTTCCGCCCGAGGTGGCCGCCGGCATGAGCGCCAACGACCGCCGCGTGCTGGAGCAGGGCGAGACCGTGGAAGCGGTGGAAGAGGTGATGACCGCGAATGGCCTGCGCTACTACTACAGCTGCAAGTTCCCGGTCCGCCTCGGGCGCGACGACGTGCTGCTCGGTGGCGTGTCCATGGACATCACGGCGATGAAGACCATGGAGCAGGAGCTGCAGGGTGCGCGCCAGGCCGCCGAGCAGGCCGCTGCCGCCAAAAGCTTTTTCGTGGCCAACATCTCGCACGAGATCCGCACGCCGCTCAACGGCATCCTCGGCATGCTGGAGCTGATCCGGCACTCGCCACTCAATCCCGAGCAGCAGGAGCATCTGCGCATCCTGCGCCAGAGCGCCGAGGCGCTGCTCGCCATCGTCAACGACGTGCTGGATTTCTCGCGCCTCGAGGCGCTGCCGTCGGCGCTGGAAGCGCGGCCCTTCGACCTGCGCGAGCTGGTCGAGGGCGTGATGGACCTGCTCAGCCTGCGCGCCGAGGAAAAAGGCCTGGCCTTCAACGCCTTCCTGCCGCGCGCCCTGCCGCTGCAGCTCACGGGCGATGCCGCGCGCCTGCGCCAGATCCTGATCAACCTGGTGGGCAATGCGCTCAAGTTCACCGAGCGTGGCGCGGTCGCCGTGGAGGTGTCGGGTGCGCCGACCGGCGATGGCCGGCTGGCGTTCACGCTCGCCGTGCGCGACACCGGCATCGGCATGGACGAGGCCACGGCAGCGCGGCTGTTCCAGGCCTTCATGCAGGGCGAGGACGGCGCCGGCCGCCGCTTCGGCGGCTCCGGTCTCGGCCTCGCCATCAGCCAGCGGCTGGCGCGCGCCATGGGCGGCGACATCACGGTCGAGTCGGCGCCCGGCGGCGGCAGCTGCTTCCGGCTCACGCTCTGCCTGCCGCAGGCGCGGCCGCTGCCGGCACCGGCACTGCCGGTGCTGCCCGGGCCGCTGCTGGTGGTGAGTCCGCGTCCGGCCGACCGCGAACACCTGCAGCGCCAGCTCGCCGATCTCGGCGCCGAAGTAGCAGTGGCCAGCAGCGACGGCGAGGCGCGGGCCGCGCTGCTCGGTGCCGCGCAGGCCGGCCGGCCGGTGCGCGCGCTCTTGCTCGACATGCGTGCCGCGCTGCCGGCGCAGCTTGCGCAGTGGCGCGCGCTGGCGCCCGGCCTGCCGCGCCTGGTGCTGACGCCGCAAGGCCGGCGCCTGACCGGACTGGCGCCCGGCATCGGCGAGGTGCTGCTGGCGCAGCCGCTGAAACAGGCCAACCTGCTCGATGCGCTGGCCGCGCTCGGCCGCGACGAGCTGCCGGTCACCGCGCTCGCGGCGAACGATGTCGCCAGCGGCCCGCAGTACCGCGTGCTGGTGGTCGACGACAATGCCGTCAACCGGCTGGTGGCAGAGCGTGCGCTGGAAAAGCTCGGCCATGTCGTGGCCGCCGCGGTCGACGGCCACGAGGCGCTGGCACTGCTGGCGCGCCAGCGCTTCGACCTCGTGCTGATGGATTGCCAGATGCCCTTGCTCGACGGCTTCGAGGCCACGCGGCGCTGGCGTGCACAGGAGCACGACGGGCACCTGCCCATCGTGGCGGTGGCGGCGAACATCCTGCCCGAGACGCGCGAGGCCTGCCTCGCCGCCGGCATGGACGACTTCCTGCCCAAGCCGCTGCGCCTCGACGTGCTGCGCGCGCGCCTGCCGGAATGGATTGCCGCGGCGCGCGAACGTGCCGCCTGCCGGGCCGGCGGCTGACCGCCGGCGGCCTGCGCGCAATGACGGCCGCTGGTTTACAATCGCCGCCGTCTACCTAAGGACGGCCCCATGCACTTCTCCTCCGCGCACGAAGCCAGCCGCCTGCAGCTCACCCCGCAAGGCCGCCTGCGTCATTTCCTCAGCACCGAAGGCCTGTCTCGCGCGCTGCTGACCGAGATCCTCGACACCGCCGACGGCTTCATCGATGCCTCCGGCGCCATCATCAACCAGCCGCTGCTCGCCGGGCGCACGGTGATGAACCTGTTCTTCGAGCCCAGCACGCGCACCCGCACCACCTTCGAGGTGGCCGCCAAGCGCCTGTCCGCCGACGTCATCAACATCGACATCTCCAAGAGCTCCACCAGCAAGGGCGAAACCCTGCGCGACATGCTGTGGAACCTGGAGGCGATGACCGCCGACATCTTCGTGGTGCGCCACGGCGACTCCGGTGCCGCGCACTTCATTGCCAGCCAGGTCACGCCGCGCGTGGCCATCATCAACGCCGGCGACGGCCGCCATGCGCACCCGACGCAGGCCATGCTGGACATGCTCACCATCCGCCGCCACGCCGGCGCCTTCGAGAACCTCAGCGTCGCCATCATCGGCGACATCCGCCACTCGCGCGTCGCGCGCTCGGAAATCCATGCCCTGCAGACGCTGGGCGCGAAGGAAATCCGCGTCATCGCGCCGCGCACGCTGTTGCCGCGCGATTTCGAGCAGCTCGGCGTGAAGGTGTTCGAGCGCATGGAAGCGGGCCTGGCCGATGTCGACGTCGCCATCGCGCTGCGCATCCAGAACGAGCGCATGGAGTCGGCGCTCCTGCCCGGTGCCGACGAGTTCTACACGCTTTACGGCCTCACCCGCGAAAAGATGAAGTACGCCAAGCCCGGTGCCATCGTCATGCACCCGGGCCCGATCAACCGCGGCGTGGAAATCGAGTCGGAAATCGCCGACGGCGCGCAGTCGGTGATCCTGAAGCAGGTGAACTACGGCATCGCCGTGCGCATGGCCGTGCTCAGCCTGGCCATGCAGGGCCAGATCGCCGGCTGATACGACGGGCAGACAAGGCCCTACGGCTGCATACGGCGCGCGTCCTGCGCCGCACAATGGCGGCAGGCGCCGCCCTTCACTGACAGGCAAGAAAATGCCGGCAAGCGGCCGGCAGACAACACGGAGCCGCCATGGCTGTTCGCATCGACAACGTCCGCCTGATCCACCCGGCCGCCGGCCATGACGGCACGGCCAGTGTCATCCTCGAGAACGGCCGCATGATGATGGGCGGTGGCGGCGTCGCCGCCGCCGAAGTCATCGACGGCAGCGGCCTCTGGCTGACGCCGGGCTTTGTCGACCTTTGCGCACGCCTGCGCGAGCCCGGCCCCAAGCTGCACGGCGGTGCCGCCAGCGAAACGCGTGCCGCGCGCGCCGGCGGCTTCCTGCATGTGGTGGTGCCGCCGGACACGCAGCCGGTACTGGATTCCGGTGCGCTGGTGACGCAGCTCATCGAGCGCAGCGACGAAGCCGGCTTCGCCAAAGTGCATCCGGTCGGCGCACTGACGCGCGGTCTTGAAGGCAAGGCGCTCGCCAACATGGCGCGCCTGATGAAGGCCGGCTGCATCGGTATCGGCAACGCGCGTGCCCCCTTCGCGAGCCCGGAAACCCTGCTGCGCTGCCTGGAATACGCCGCCACGCTCGGCCTCACCGTGTTCTTCTCGCCGGAAGAGCCCAGCCTCGCGCGCGGTTGCGCGCACGACGGTTTCACCGCCGCGCGCCTCGGCTTGCCCGGCATTCCCGACACCGCCGAAACCGTGGCGCTGGCCACGCAGATCCTGCTCGTCGAGCAGACCGGCGTGCGCGCGCACTTCGGCCAGCTCTCCTGCAAGAGCGCGGTCGAACTCATCCGCATTGCCAAGGAAAAAGGCCTGCCGGTAACGGCCGATGTCGCCATGCACCACCTGCACCTGACCGACGCCGCCATCGACGGCTTCAACGCGTTTGCGCATGTGCGTCCGCCGCTGCGCAGCGAAGCCGACCGCGCGGCACTGCGCGAGGGCGTGGCCAGCGGCGTCATCGACGCCATCTGCTCCGATCACCAGCCGCTGGATGCCAGCGCCAAGCTCGCGCCCTTCCCGGCCACCGAGCCCGGCATGAGCACGCTGGAAACCGTGCTGCCGCTCGGCCTGCAACTGGTGCGCGAGGGTGTGCTCAGCGAAACCCAGCTGGTGCGTGCGCTCAGCCAGCGCCCGGCGGAAGTGCTGGGTGTCGACGGCGCCGTCGGCTGGCTGCTGATCGATCCGGCGGCACGCTGGACGGTGAATGCGGAAACGCTGCTCTCCACCGGCAAGAACACGCCGTGGCAGGGTCGCGAACTCGAAGGTCGCGTGCAGCGCGTCTTCGCCTGA
>DAIRDY010000179.1:0-1976 GCA_036795935.1 Moraxellaceae bacterium
GCAGCCACTGCTGCCAGGCTTCCTTCGACACCGTCTCGAACAGCTGCTGCCCGGCAGGGCCGGGAAAAGGCGGAAACGCCAGGCCTTCGAGTTCGGCTTTCAGTTTGCGGCACATCACCATGCGGCTCATCTCTCACCTCGTTCATGCAGGGCCAGGTCGGCCAGCAGTTGCTTGATCGGCGCCGGCAGCCCGAGCGCGGGAAGGGCATCGAGTCTACACCACTGGCGCGGCCGCTCGCCGACGGCCAGCGGCGCGGCACGCAGCAGCACCGGCTGCATCTCCAGCCGGAAATGGCTGAATACATGCTGGCGCGCGTCCCAGCATTCGGGCCTGGCCCGCGGCAGCGCCCAGTCGGTTTTCAGTATCTGCCGGAGCGTTGCGGCATCGACTGCCTGCGATTCGGGAAAGCTCCACAGCCCGCCCCAGATGCCGGGTGCCGGACGCTGCTCGAGCAACACCTCGCCCTGCGCATTGACGAACATCAGCAGGCTGACGGCCTTCTCCGGCAGCGCTTTCGTCGCCCGGCGCCCGGGGTAGGCCAGCGGATTGCCTTCGGCAAGGCCGGCGCAGGCGTGGTGCAACGGACACAGCAGGCAGGCAGGCTTCGTGCGCGTGCAGACGGTGGCGCCGAGATCCATCATCGCCTGGTTGTAGTGGTGCACGCGCGCCACGGGCGTGTGCGCATCGGCCAGCGGCCAGAGGATTTTTTCCTGCGCGGCGCCGGTCTCGGCCACGGTATGGAAGCGCGCCAGCACGCGCTTGACGTTGCCATCGAGAATGACCGCGCGCTGTTGCCGGCTCAGCGAGAGGATGGCACCAGCGGTGGAGCGCCCGATGCCGGGCACCGTCGCCACCTCATCCACTGTCGCCGGAAATTCGCCACCGAAATCCGTCACCAGCTGCTGCGCCGCCTTGTGCAGGTTGCGTGCCCGCGCGTAATAGCCAAGGCCGGTCCACAGGTGCAGCACCTCGTCCACCGGCGCGGCCGCCAGCGCCTGCACGTGCGGAAAGCGCTCCATGAACCTCTCGTAATAGGGAATCACGGTGCTGACCTGGGTCTGCTGCAGCATGATCTCGGAAACCCACACCCGGTAGGGCGTGGTGTCCTGCTGCCAGGGCAGGTGCTTGCGACCGTGGGCATCGAACCAGTCGAGCACGGCCGCCGCAAAATCGAAGGCGCTGGTTTTCTTCATGAGGGAATTCGCGAGACAGGCGCGCCGCCGGTCACGACGCCCCCATGAGGAACCCCGTCGTGACGGACGCCGTGCCTGTGGATACAGGCTTAGCGGCTGAACAGCTTGTTCAGGCCCTCGTTCAGCTTTTCGTTGACCTTTTCGCGCGCCTTCTGCTTTTCCTCGTCGACTTTCTGCTGCACGGCGGCCTCGGCTTCGGCCTTCTTGGCATCCACCGCCTCGTTCACGGTCGTTCCCTGCAGGCCCAGCTTTTCCAGGCCCTTGCCCAGTGCGGCCTTGGCCACCATGTCACGCACGGCACGTGAGTCGAGACCACAAAGTTTGGTCAGCTCACCTTGCAGGCTGCCCTTGCACTTCACCGGCAAGGCATAACCGGCGTATTTCTCGCCGAGCACGGACTTGTCGAGCGCCAGGTTGAACTGGTAGTCCACTTCCTGCGTGACAAGGTTGAAATTGCCGCCCCCCGTGACCTTGGCCTGGCGCAGGTCGGTGTTGAAGTTCTTGCTCTTGAGCACGCCGTTCTCGATGGTGTTCTCGGACAGGAAGCTCGCAATCTGCGTGTCCTTCTGCGCCGAGGCCAGCGCGGCCGCATCCTTGCCGGTGAGCAGCGGCAGCAGCATCTCGTACTTGCCGAGTGCGCTGGTCAGCTCGCCCATGGCATTGACGCCATGCAATACCCCGTCGTCGAAGCGCAGCGTGCTGTCGCCGCTGACGCTCTTCATCAGCGCATCGGTGGTGTTGCCACTGACCGTGAGGTTGCCGTTGAAGCTGGCACGGCCGGC
>DAIRDY010000179.1:2076-4964 GCA_036795935.1 Moraxellaceae bacterium
CATCGGTGGTGTTGCCACTGACCGTGAGGTTGCCGTTGAAGCTGGCACGGCCGGCGAGCAGGTCGCGCTTGAGCAGGGTTTTTGCCAGCGGCGCGATATCCATGCGCTCCAGCTTCGGCTGCAGGCGGATCACCGGCTGCGGGCCCTGCACATTGAGGCTGAGCGGCGCGCTGAAGCCGCCGTTCAGGATGCTGCCGCGGAACTCGCTGACATTGACCACGCCGTTGCCGGCCGTGACCGCCACACGGAAGCCGCTGATGTCATAGGTCATCAGCTTGAGCGTGCCGATGGCGAGCGCCGCATCGAGGTTCAGGTCCTTGATGACATCGACCGGGATCAGGTCGCCGGCCGCGGGCGCGGCGGCCGGCGCCGCAGCGGGCGCCGGGGGCGGCAGGTAGCGGTCGGCATTCAGGCGATCAATGGACAGGCGCGCAAACTGGCGCAGGCTGTCCATGTCGGTGATGCCGGCCTCGCCGGTCAGCGTCGAATCGTCGAAGTTCACGCGCAGGTTCTGCAGCAGCATCTTCTTGTCATCGCCGGCAATGTCGGTGCGGAAGCTGGCGCTGGCCAGCACGCCCTTGTCGGCGGTCTCGGGTGCGGCAATGCCGAGTGCGGCCATGACCTTGCGCGGACTGAAGCTGTTGCTGGCGAGTGCCCCCTTGACCTGCATGCCGGCCGTGGCCGGCGTCTCCGGCGGCGTGTCCGCCTTCAGCGCGGGCAGCGAGGCCTGCAGGCGGCCTTCGGTGCGGATGCCGAGCGCTTCCAGCACCAGCGCCGGCAGGTTGAATTCACCCTGCAGGTAATTGGCGGTGAACGGTGCATTGATGCTGGCGGCAATCGGCTGCGGGAAATCACGGCTGGCCACGGTGGCGTTCAGCGCAAACTGCGGCGCCGCCACCTCGCCGGTGGTCCAGTTGGCATTCAGGTTGCCCGCCAGTGCCGCGGCAATGCTTTGTGCGGCATCGGGCCAGCCGGCGGTGAGCTTGAGCGCACTCACGGTGGCGGTGGTCGCCTTGAGGTCGGCCACCACGCCGGCCTTCATTTCCACGGTGGCGGCTGCGGGCAGTTCCTTGGGGAAATACGTGGCGGCGAGATCAAGACCGTCGAGCGTGACTTTCTCCGCCGCGAGATCGGCCAGCACCTTGCCGCCCAGCTTCACCGTGGCCGGCGCCTTCAGCGCCGGGTCCAGATACTCGACGGCCAGCGCCAGCGCCTCGACCTTCACCTGCTGCGCCTTCATGTCGGCGTCAATGTCGGCGCCGAGGGTGATGTTGGCCGGCGCCGGCAGCAGGCTGCCTTCGAGCGCGCTGCTGACGGTGAGGCCGGTCAGCACATAGCGCTCGGCCGCCTGGTCCAGGCGCACGGTGGCGGCGATGCTGTTCTTCGCCAGCAGGTTCTTGCCGTCGGCCTGCTGCTCGCTGAAGTCGAAGCCGGCCGTAAAGGGGAAGGCGGCATCGGGGTCAATGTCGCGCGCATTCACCGTGATGTTGCTGACGCGGCGCTCGACGCCGGCGGCTTCATCCTTGAGGTAGAGCTCGGTGTTGGCCACGTCCAGCCGGCTGACCTTGAACGCCACTTTTTCCGATTCCGGCGGCGTCTCCTCGCTTTGCAGCTTGGCCAGCATGCGGTCCCAGCTGGTCGTGCCGTCGGCGCGCTGGATAAAGCGCAGGCGGGCGCCGTCGAGCAGCACGGCATCGACCGCAATGCGGCTGGAGAACAGCGGCAGCAGCTGCACGCTGACTGCCGCCTTGTCGACCGCGACCAGCGTCTCGCCAGCCTCGGCATCGGTGAGCGCGAGCTTGCCGAGCCTGACGCCGATGGACGGCCACAGCGTCCACTCCAGCCGGTCGTCCAGCGTCAGCGTCATGTCGGTCTGCTCTTTCACCAGCGTCGCGATCTCGGCCTTGTAATCGTTGGGATCGATGACGAACAGCAGCACGGCGAGTGCGATGCCGACCAGGGCAAACAGCCCGCCAATGACGGAAGCGATGATGATGAGGGCACGTTTCATGGCCTTTTGTCCTTGCGCGGCGGCGCGACGACGGAACGGGGGGAATGCGCAGGGTTGTAGCCTGAATGCCGGGGGCCGGCAAGGCAGCCGGCGTGGGCTTTCTGTGCGGCCTGCGTGGCGCCGCCGGCGGGTGGCGCCACGCGCTCAGGGCAGGAAGCTGCGCCGGCAGCGGCGCGGGTCTTCCGGGTTCTCGAACTGCTTGCCGGCGGTCATCTCGGTGAGGCTGGGCTGTGCCCGGTAGCTGCCGCTGACCGGCGCCGCCAGCTCGGCAATGCGCTCGGCCATGGTGCAGCTGAGCGTGGCGCCCTCCAGATGCAGCTGCCGATAGCTGCGCACGTGGAGAATGATGGCGTTGTGGATGTCGCTGCCGGCGAGGTCGACATCATCGAGGTCGGCCTCGAAATCGAACAGCCGATCCCCGTTCTTCAGCCGCGACAGGTCGCTGCCGGCCAGGCTGCCACGCAGCCACAGGCCGTCGACATCGGCGCCGCTCATGCGCACGCCGGCCATGCTGCCCTCCAGCCGCGCCTTGCCGAGGTCGGCGCCTTCCAGGCGCAGGCCGTCGATCTTCATGATCGTGAACTGGGCATCGGTGAGCTTGGCGCGGCGCAGGTCCACGTTCACCCATTCCGAGGACATCACCCGCCAGCCCGAAAGTTCCATGCCGGAGAGATCGGCATTGGTGAAGTTCAGGCCCTGGGCCGGACTGGTGCCGTGCACGCCCTTCAGGTGCTTCACCTTCGCCGGCCCGGACAGGCCGTTGAAGCGGCTGTTCTCGAACTGCACGTTGCCGTACCAGGGACGGTGCCGGCCGAATTCGGTGCCGGAGAAATTGGCACCGATGAACTGGCTGTCGAGCACGCGGCTGTAGCCGCCG
>DAIRDY010000180.1:0-4948 GCA_036795935.1 Moraxellaceae bacterium
CGGCCGCGCTGGTCCACGTCCAGCACCTTGACCTTCACCTGCTGGCCTTCCTTCAGGTAGTCGGACACGTTCTCGACACGCTCGTTGGCGATCTGGGAGATGTGCACGAGACCGTCGGTACCCGGCATGATGGTCACGAAGGCGCCGAAATCGACGATACGGGCGACCGTACCTTCGTAGATCGTGCCCACTTCAACCTCGGCAGTGATGGCCTGCACCTTGGCCAGCGCGGCCTGGGTGGCGCCCTTGGTCTCGCCGTAGATGCGCACCAGGCCGGAGTCGTCGATGTCGATGGTGGCCTTGGTTTCCTCGCAGATGGCGCGGATGGTGGCGCCGCCCTTGCCGATCACGTCGCGGATCTTCTCCGGATTGATGTTGATCGTGGCGTAGGTCGGGGCGTTGCCGTTCACTTCCGGACGCGACTGCGGCAGCACCGCATTCATCGCACCCAGAATGTGCAGGCGACCGTCACGGGCCTGGTTCAGCGCGGCCTCCATGATCTCTTCGTTGATGCCCTCGATCTTGATGTCCATCTGCAGGGCGGTCACGCCATGGGCAGTACCGGCCACCTTGAAGTCCATGTCGCCGAGGTGGTCTTCGTCACCGAGGATGTCGGAGAGCACGGCAAAGCGGTTGCCTTCCTTCACCAGACCCATGGCGATGCCCGCCACCGGCGCCTTCACCGGCACGCCGGCATCCATCAGCGCGAGCGAGGCGCCGCAGATCGAGGCCATGGAGGACGAGCCGTTGGACTCGGTGATGTCGGACACCACGCGGATGGCGTAGGGGAACTTTTCCGGGCTCGGCAGCATGGGCTGCACGCCGCGACGGGCGAGGCGGCCGTGACCGATTTCGCGGCGCTTGGGGCCGGACTCGCGACCGGTTTCACCCACGGAGTAGGCCGGGAAGTTGTAGTGCAGCATGAAGTGGTCGGTACGCGTGCCTTCCAGTGCATCGATCATCATGGCATCGCGCGAACCGCCGAGCGTGGCGGTGACGATGGCCTGGGTCTCGCCACGCGTGAACAGCGCCGAGCCGTGCACCTTGGGCAGCACGCCGACCTGGATGTCGAGTGCACGCACGGTGCGCGTGTCACGGCCGTCGATACGCGGCTTGCCGGAGAGGATGTTGTCGCGGACGGTGCGGTACTTCAGGTCTTCGAACAGCTCTTCGACATCGTCAGCCGAAACGTCGGCACCTTCCGGCGCAAACTGGGCCAGCGCCTGCTTCTTGATTTCATCCAGGCGCGCATAACGCGACTGCTTTTCGCGAATCAGGTAGGCCTCGGAGACCTGGGCCTCGAACGCTGCCTTGAGCTGGGCCTTCAGACCTTCGTTCTTGGAGGGCGCCGCCCATTCCCAGCGCGCATTGCCCACCGCCGCCGCGAACTCGTTGATGGCGCGGATGGCCACCTGCATTTCGTCATGGCCGAAAAGCACGGCGCCCAGCATTTCGTCTTCAGACAGCTCCTTGGCTTCGGACTCGACCATGAGCACGGCTTTTTCAGTGCCGGCCACGACCAAATCCAGCTCGGAGCCGGCGAGCGCTTCATAGCTCGGGTTCAACAGGTACTCACCATTCAGGTAGCCCACACGCGCGGCGGCGATCGGGCCATTGAAGGGAATGCCGGAGATGGCGAGCGCGGCCGACGTGCCGAGCATGGCGGCGATGTCCGGATCCTGCTGCTTGTCGGTGGACAGCACTTGCGCCGTCACCTGCACTTCATTGAGAAAGCCTTCCGGGAACAGCGGACGAATCGGGCGATCGATCAGGCGCGAGGTCAGCGTTTCCTTTTCAGTGGGACGGCCTTCGCGCTTGAAATAACCACCCGGAATGCGGCCGGCAGCGTAGGTCTTTTCCTGGTAGTTCACGGTCAGCGGGAAGAAGTCCTGGCCCGGCTTGGCGCTCTTGGCGCCGACCACGGCCACCAGCACCGACACGCCACCCATGGTGACATAGACAGCGCCGCTGGCCTGGCGGGCGATACGGCCGGTTTCCAGCACCACGGTCTGCTTGCCGAACTGGAATTCCTTGCGAACGATCTTGAACATGTTGGGATTGTCTCCTGTTGTCAGGCGGAAGCGGCTCATGCCGCACTCCCTCACCGTAGGAGGCCCCTAACAGATCGGCTGGCACGCAGACGATGTGTTAGAAGCCTCTCCTGTGGTGCCCTGGGTTGATACATGGTGTCACGGGTTTGCGGAGCCTTTTTGCTTGCAGAACCCGGCTCCGCCGCCGGTTCCGCCGTCCCCGCCGGGGACGGAAAAAACCAGGGGAGCGCGAGCGCTCCCCGGTTCAACCACTTAACGACGCAGACCCAGGGTCTGGATCAGCGCGCTGTAGCGAGCATTGTCCTTGCGGTTCAGGTAATCCAGCAGCTTGCGACGCTGGTTCACCATGCGGATCAGGCCGCGACGGGAATGATGGTCGTGCTTGTGCTCCTTGAAGTGCGACTGCAGATCATCGATCTGCGCGCTCAGCAGGGCCACCTGCACTTCCGGCGAACCCGTATCACCCTGACCACGGGCGAACTTGGCGACGATTTCCGCTTTCTGTTGCGCGGTTAAGGACATGTTGTCTCTCCACTTATGAGATGCCACCTGAAAAGGGCGGACGACCGCGCATCTCTGCAGTCGCCGCCGTGAAGCACGTTACCGCACCCCACTCGACTTGACCGGCTTGTGGCCGGCCAATACTTCGATTCTGTAGCGGGCTCAGCCCGCTTCCGGCGACCGTATCAGGCGCCGTGGCGCCACCCGGCCCTCGTCATCGACGACACCGAGCCCGAGGAAGCCACCACCCTGCTCGAACACCAGCAACTCGCCGCTTGCCGGCAGGCCGGGGGCCCGCACGGCCTGGCCGCGGCGCAGATAATACGCGGCATTCTCGCCAAGCTCCACGCGCGGCCAGTCGGCAAGTCCCGCCCAGGGCGGCAGCAACAGCGCATCCAGCGCCGGCAGCCCGCCCGCCTCCAGCGTCTGCTCCAGCGCCGCCAGCGTCACCATCGGTGGCGCCCGGAACGGCCCGAGACTGCTACGGCGCAGCATCACCACATGGGCGCCGCAACCGAGTACCGCCCCGATGTCTTCGGCCAATGAACGGATGTAGGTGCCTTTGCTGACATGGGCTTCCAGCGTCCACTCATCGCCCTCGACGGCGAGCAGCGCGAGCCGGTGCACGGTGACGCGGCGCGCCGGCCGCTCGACCTCGATGCCCTTGCGCGCCAGCTCGTAGAGCGGCCTGCCGTCTTTCTTCAGGGCCGAAAACATCGACGGCACCTGGTCAATCTCGCCGCGGAAACGATCGAGCACGGCCTCGATGGCCGCCCCGTCCAGCGCCGGCACCGGTGCCTCGGCCAGCACCTCACCCTCGGCATCGCCGGTGCTCGTGCGCACCCCGAGGCGGATGCGGGTCTGGTAGATCTTGTCGGCATCCAGCAGGTACTGGGTGAATTTCGAGGCCTCGCCCAAGCAGACCGGCAACAGGCCGGTGGCCAGCGGGTCCAGACTGCCGGTATGACCCGCCTTGTCCGCCTGGTACAGATGGCGCACGCGCATCAGCGCCTGGTTGGACGTGATGCCCTGGGGCTTGTCCAGCAGCAGCACGCCGTCGACAGGACGGCGCGGGCGGCGCGGCTTGCTCATGCGGCCTCAGGCGTCCGTGTCGTCGCCACGGGCACTGGCCCGGGCCTGATCTTCGGCCACTGCCGTGCTGATCAGCGCTGCCATGCGGTTACCACGCGCCGTCACCTCGTCGAAGTGAAAGCGCAGGCGCGGGATCATGCGCAGCTTGAGGCCACGCCCCAACTCGCTGCGCAGGAAGCCGGCCGCATTGTTGAGCACGGCAATGCTTTCATCCGGCCGCTCGTCGAGCGTACTGCCGAGCACGGTCACATAGACGTCGGCATAGCCCATGTCCGGGCTCACCTTGACGCTGGAGACCGTCACCATGCCGAGGCGCGGATCCTTGAGGCCGAGACGGATCAGGCCCGCGAGATCGCGCTGAATCTGGTCGGCAATTCGCTGCGTACGCTGGCTCACACTGCTTCTCCGCGCTGCCCTTACAGGCTGCGCTTGATCACGGCCACTTCGTAGACTTCGATCTTGTCGCCGGCACGGATGTCGTTGTAGCCCTTCACCGCAAGACCGCACTCGACACCGTTGCGCACTTCCTGGACATCGTCCTTGAAGCGGCGCAGCGACTCCAGCTCACCCTGGAAGACCACGACCTCGTCACGCAGCACGCGAATCGGCTTGCTGCGGTGCAGCGTGCCCTCGATGACCATGCAACCTGCCGCCGCCCCGAACTTCGAGGAACGGAAGACTTCGCGCACCTGCGCCACGCCGAGAATGGTTTCACGGTGCTCGGGCGCCAGCAGGCCGGACATGGCCGCCTTCACGTCGTCGATCAGCTCGTAAATGATGCTGTAGTAACGCAGGTCGATACCGTCCGCCTGGCACTTGGCCTTGGCGGCATTGTCGGCACGCACGTTGAAGCCGAGAATGACGGCACCGGTGGATTCCGCCAGCGTCACGTCGGACTCGGTGATGGCACCGATGCCGGAGCCGACAATCCCGACGCGCACTTCGTCCGTGGCCAGATCGGTAAGCGACTGCGTAAGTGCCTCCAGCGAGCCGCGCACATCGGTCTTGAGCACGATGTTGACCGACTTGCTCTCCTGCTTGCCCATGTTGGCAAACAGGTTTTCCAGCTTCATGCCCTGCTGGCGCGCCAGCTTGGCCTGACGCAGCTTGTCGGCACGGAACTCGGCCACTTCACGCGCCTTGCGTTCGTCACTGACCACAAGGAATTCGTCACCGGCATCCGGCGCCTCGGGCAGGCCGAGGATTTCCACCGGAATCGACGGCCCCGCGCTCTTGGTCGGCTTGCCGTTTTCGTCAGTCATGGCACGCACGCGGCCGTAGTGCATGCCGGCGAGCACGAGGTC
>DAIRDY010000181.1:0-4935 GCA_036795935.1 Moraxellaceae bacterium
CAGGGAGGCCACGACAGCGGGGATGGCAGGCAGGCCATCGCCTCATCCGCCAGCTGCCGTCAGGCGGACTGGCGATTGTGCTCCGACACCTGCCCGTTCAGCGTCCACAGGTCATAGAGCCAGCCCAGCAGGAAGAGCCCGCCCGTGCACAGCCAGAGAATGCCGGTCAGCCATTTGCCGAGATAAAAGCGGTGGATGCCGAACACACCCAGAAAGGTGAGCAGCACCCAGGCCACGGTGAAATTGGCACGGCCCGCGGTATAGCGCCGGTCGGCATCACGATCCATGGACGGAATCAGGAACAGGTCGATGATCCAGCCGATGAAGAACAGGCCCAGCGTGAAGAACCAGAGCGTGCCCGTCAGCTGGCGCCCGTAATAAAAGCGGTGCGCGCCCATGAAGCCGAAAATCCAGAGGATGTAGCCGACCAGCTTGCTGTGGGTATCGTTACGCATTGTGTTGACTCCTTTTGGCTGCGTGCACGGCACGGGCACGTGCTGAAGTACCACTCAACACGGGGTCAAAACGCCATGGCCATCAGCAAGGCATCTTCCCGCCCGCCGTCGCGTGCCGGGTAATAGTTGCGGCGCAGGCCGACCTCGTTGAAACCCTCGGACTGGTAGAGCGCGATGGCCGCGACATTGGACGGCCGCACCTCGAGGAACAGCGTGTCGGTATGGTGCCGCGCGTAGTCGACAAGATGCGCCAGCAGCAGCCGGCCGAGGCCGCGGCCTTGCTGCGCCGGGTCGATGGTGATGTTGAGCAGGTGCCCCTCGTCGAGAATGAGCTGGACCACGCCATAGCCCAGCACGGTGTCGCGCTCGGTCATCACCACCATGTAGTACCCGCTGGCCAGCGCGTCGGCGAGGATGCCGGCCGTCCAGGGAAAGGCATGGGCACGGGTTTCGATGGCCAGCACGGCCGGCAGGTCGGCCGCGGTCAGCGCGCGGATCTCAGGCATGCAGCGCCTGCCACAGGGCCTTTTTCAACTGCGGCGAGGCCAGAAGCGTGGCCAGTGACGGCCCGGCCACCATGCCCACGGCCGCGGGCAGCGCGGCACGCAACAGCACGGCTGCCTCGCCCAGCACCACGACGCGCATGCCCGCGGGCACGCGCAGCGCATGCGCCAGCCATTCGCGGGCGGCATCGGCACCGTGATTGAGTCCCGGATTGCGGTTCAGCGGCCAGCGCAACTGGCTGGCCGGCGCCGAGAAATCCGGCGCCGCACCCAGCGCATGGCCCAGGGCAGCCAGGAGTTGATGCTCCTGTGCCGACAGGTCGGGCAGGTCACCCAGGCTGACCACGCCGAGCCAACCCGGGGCCAGCGCCTGCACGCGCAAGGCAAAGCGCAGCGGTGCCGTCCCTGCGGCCGGCAGGTCGGCCACGGGGGCAGGCGCGGGAATAACGGGAGCGGGAGCGGCCGTAACAGGCGGTGGCGTGGCCGGAGCACGATCAACAACAGATGCTACGACAGGCGCCTCAGGCATGGCGGACAAGGCATCGACCGGCGCGGGTGGCAGGTCTGCCGGGGCATCGGCCGACCACCATGCTTGCGCGACAAGGCCATCCGAAGGCAGCGCCCCCGGCAGCATGAGACGCGGCGTCCACAGCGGCAGGCCAAGCGCCGCCAGATAGGCCTGGCGCCGCCCTTCCCCGCCGTCTGCTGCCGGCCCTGTGGTCATGCTGTCGACTCCCAACGCCCGTGGCAGCCGGCTCAGACGCCGGTCACGCCCTGCGGATGTTCGCGTTCGCTGCTGTTGCGCATCAGGTTGAGCGCGTTCAGGTAGGCCTTGGCGCTGGCCACGACGATGTCGGTGTCGGCACCGTGGCCGTTGATGATGCGGCCCGCCTGGTTCAGGCGCACGGTGACTTCGCCCTGCGAATCGGTGCCCGAGGTGATGGCGTTCACCGAGTACAGCTCCAGCGTGGTGCCGGAGTTGGCCACCGCCTCGATGGCGCGGAAGGTGGCATCGACCGGGCCGGAACCGGTGGCCGTCACCGGTTTGTCCTGGCCGTTGACGCTGAGCGTGAGCTTGGCCTCCGGTGTGGTGCCGGTCTTGGAGGTCACCTCCAGGTTCACCAGCTTGTAGCTCTCTTCCACTTCCTGGTGCGTGTCGCTGACCAGGGCATGGATGTCCTCGTCAAAGATCTCGTGCTTCTTGTCGGCCAGCTCCTTGAAGCGCATGAAAAGCTGGTTCAGCGAATTGTCGGAGCCGATGTCGATGCCGAGCTGTTCGAGACGGGCACGGAAGGCGGCGCGGCCGGAGTGCTTGCCCAGCACCATGCGGTTGGCGTTCCAGCCCACGTCTTCGGCCTTCATGATCTCGTAGGTTTCGCGGTGCTTGAGCACGCCATCCTGGTGAATGCCGGACTCGTGCGCGAAGGCATTGGCGCCGACGATGGCCTTGTTCGGCTGCACCGGGAAGCCGGTGACGCTGGACACCAGCCGCGAGGTTGGCACGATCTCGACGGTGTTGATGCGCGTCTCCACCGGGAACAGGTCGGCGCGGGTGCGCACCGCCATGACGATTTCCTCGAGCGCCGCATTGCCGGCACGCTCGCCAAGACCGTTGATGGTGCACTCCACCTGGCGCGCACCGTTGAGCACGGCAGACAGCGAGTTGGACACGGCCAGCCCGAGGTCGTTGTGGCAGTGCACCGAGAACACGGCCTTGTCGGCATTGGGAATGCGGGTGACAAGCTGGCCGATCATCTCGCCAAACTGGCCGGGAATGGCATAGCCCACGGTGTCGGGAATGTTGATGGTGCGCGCGCCGGCATCGATGGCGGCCTCGATGATGCGGCAGAGGAAGTCGATCTCGGAGCGACCCGCATCCTCGCAGGAGAACTCGACGTCCTCGACGAGGTTGCGCGCGTACTTCACGGCACGCACGGCATGCTCGACCACCGCATCCGGCTCCAGCCGGAGCTTGTACTTCATGTGGATGGGGCTGGTGGCAATGAAGGTGTGGATGCGCGCGGCATTGGCCGGCTTCAGGGCTTCGGCGGCGCGGTCGATGTCTTCGGCACGCGCACGCGACAACGAGCAGATGCGCGAGTCGCGCACCGCTTCGGCAACGGCACGCACGGACTCGAAGTCACCCTGCGAAGCGATGGCAAAGCCGGCCTCGATGACGTCCACGCGCATGCGCTCCAGCGCCCGGCCGATGCGAACCTTTTCTTCCAGTGTCATCGACGCGCCCGGGCTCTGTTCGCCGTCGCGCATCGTGGTGTCGAAAATGATGAGTTGCTGTTTGCTCATGACAAATCACTCCTGCAAATACCGGGGGCGCCTTGTGGGCGCTGCTGCTCACAATCGGGGGAAAAACGGGGTAAGGAAAAACGATCGTCTGCCCGTCAGGGCAGCAGGAGCAGCAGGGCACCGCGCACAGCAGCGTGTGCACGGAGGACAGCATTGATGAGGTGGTGCGGAGCAGATGTCATCAGGCGTCAGGCGTCGGACCAATGTCCGGACTATAAGCCAGCGGCCTCGGGTCTGCCAAGCCGGCGCCGGGCGCGCTCCCGACACAGGCTGGCCAGCCCGAGGACGAGGCCGCAGCCGGCACCAAAGAGATGGGCGTCGGGCATGACGGCACCGCCGATCAGGCCGCGCAGGTAGTCCGGGTCATAGGCGGCGGTCTGCTCCCAGAGCTGGCGACCGGCCAGCAACAGCATGAGCAGCGCCGCGAGGCGCGGGAAGGCCGGCCACATCCGGACCACCGCCAAATAGAGCAGGCCGTGCAGCACACCGGAGAAGCCGGCATAGCCAGCAAGCCCGGGCTGCTTCCACCACAGTCCGGCCGAAATCACCACGGGAGCGAGCAGCACCAGCGCCCACCACTCGCCGCGGCGCAGCTCACGCGGAAACACCCAGGCCAGGAGCAGGACGCCGGCGGCATTGAGCAGGGCATGGGCAAGGTTGAGGTGCACGAAGTGGGCGCTGAACAGGCGCCACAGCTCGCCCTGGCGTATCAGCTCGCGCTGGTACTCCAGCAGCCCGGACAGCGCCGGCAACAGGGCAAACAGCAGGAACAGGGCCGCGAGCAGCAGGGCATCGGGCCAGAGGACGTCGGATTTATTCGGCATCCTGGAGGACAGGCAGGGGACGCGGGCGGGCCACCGTGCCCTGGCCCACGGGCCGCGAGGCATCGCCCAGCAGGCTGATCAGTTCGCGCTGGATTTCACTGATGCAGGTCTTGAGCTCGTCCAGCTCGCCGATCTTCATGCCCTTGGGGTCCTGGGAAAAACGTACGGCCAGCTCGGTGCAGGCATCAGCATGGGCCAGTGGCGACAAGGCCAGCAGCGCGGGTAGCAGGAAACGGATCGGGCGCATGGTCCCCTCTCTATTATTGTTATCTTCCATGCAGGGCGCCTTGGCGGCGACAGCCTGTCCGGTCTTTGCCGGTGCCGCGCGTTGTAACACGGCGGCTGGCGGCGCCTCAAGACAAACGGTCGCAAACTGACGACCAGCGTCACATTTAGGGCCATCCGGCATGGCGGCGCACATCACGGCCGTTTATGCATACTGCCGGCCGCTATCGCCGTCGCCAATGGCAACCATCCGCCCAGGCCGACCGCCGGGCTCAATCGCCATGCCACCTCGGGTTCGACGGGCATGCATGTCGCCAAAAGAAAAGGCCCCTTGCGGGGCCTTTTCATCAGCGCGGGAACACGACCGGCTTACATCATGCCGCCCATGCCACCCATGCCGCCCATGTCGGGCATGCCGCCGCCGGCCGGCTTGTCGTCCGGGGCGTCGGTGACCATGGCTTCGGTGGTCAGCATCAGGCCGGCCACGGAGGCGGCGTTCTGCAGGGCGGTGAAGGTCACCTTGGCCGGGTCGAGGATGCCGAGTTCCAGCATGTCGCCGTATTCACCGTTGGCGGCGTTGTAGCCGAAGTTGCCCTTGCCTTCCTTCACCTTGTTGAGGACGAC
>DAIRDY010000182.1:0-4924 GCA_036795935.1 Moraxellaceae bacterium
CGCCACAAGGCGGCAGCAAAGAAAAATAAAAGAACTATAAAGCACCCGTTAGCGGTGCATGGGGTTCCACATGAAACAGTCCGCACTGTTGCTTGCTGCCGCCATGGCACTGCTGGGCAACGCCATGGCCGTCACCAATGACAGCCTGGACGACCTTATTGATGATCGCGTACTCAGCAGCGGCAACAGCACTGCCTCACAGCAAGAAGCGCACTGCACTGACTTGCCAGCAAACCCATCGGCCTTGGAGCGCGCGATATTGGAGGCCTGTGTCGCCCGCCCCAACCACGCCGCTGCACCGGGTCGCACCACCTCGCGCTCCTTCCCGCTGCGCCAGATGGAAAGCGGTGATCTCGAACGCACCGACCTGGGCGGGCTGAGTGCAGCACTGAGCGCACCTCCCGGCATGCAACTCATGGTCTCACCTGACGACCTGAGCTTTTTCATGGCACGTGCGGAGACAGACCCTGCCCACCTAGACATCAACAACATCAACTCCTTGCAGATTCGCCAGGCACTGGCAGAAATCATCATTGCCAACGCTATCATCTATTTTGACGGCGGCTACTCCATCGTGAGCGCCGATGTTGGGCAGACTGAAAACAGCATAGACATCACCCTGAGCACGGAAGTCCAGGCACGACTGGTGGTAGCAGACGGCGACGGCGTGTCTGGCACGCCCGCAATCCCCACCGTTACACCGGTCGGCGCCGTCGTGGCAGATCCGCTGCGCATCAAGGCAACGGGGATACAGGCGTCCATCAGCCTTGCAGGCAGCGGCGACGACACTCGCGTCATTATCGACGCGAGCGCCCCGAACGGCATTGATATCAACCTCTCTGGCAGCAAGATCGGCACGGCCCCCGCGGTGCTGAATGATGATCAGTCGCTCGCAGGAGGCTTCTTCCGCAGCAACGCCACCCTGACCGGCCCCACCAGCACCTTCATGGAGTTTGGTGCCGACTCGCGACTCGAGATCGCCCCTGGCATGACGCTCACCTCCACCATCACCAAGCCAAACGCAAATACCCCCTTGGTCACGCTGAACGGACGCTTGGGCCGGGTTTCGCTGCGCGACATGAGCCTGATAGACAGCAGCTCGAAAGCGAGAATGCATATCGGCGCGTATACGATCTACAACCTAGAAATGGATAACATGAAAATCTATTTCGACAGGGAGGTGATCCGTATCGACACAGGCAACAGTATTGCCGCCCTGCACTCCAGCATCGAGCAATTGCGCTTCGGCAATCCTCCGCCCATTGGCGACATGGACATGATGGTGAGCGCCCCCAACACTCAGGTGCTCATTTGGGCGCACTGAGCCGCCAGGCTCAGCGCGTGCGCTGCCGGCGCGCCTCGAATAGGGTGACGCCGGTGGCCACCGACACATTCAGGCTTTCCACGCTGCCCGCCATCGGGATGTAGACCAGGCTGTCGCAATGCTCGCGCGTCAGCCGGCGCATGCCACTGCCTTCCGCCCCCATCACGATGCCGAGCGGCCCCGTCAGTGACGCGTCGTACAGCGACTGCGCGCCCTCTTCCAGCGCCGTGCCAAGCAGCCAGATGCCGCGCTCCTTGAGCATGACCATGCAGCGCGCCAGATTGGTCACCTGGAAGAACGGCAGCACTTCGGCCGCCCCACAGGCCACCTTGCGCACCACCGGCGTGATCGACGCCGACTTGTCGCGCGGCGTGATCACCGCCTGCACGCCGGCGGCATCGGCCGAGCGCAGGCAGGCGCCGAGGTTGTGCGGATCGGTCACGTTGTCCAGCAGCAGCAGGAAAGGCGGCGCCTGCAGCGCATCGAGGAAGTCGGCGAGCGCATGCTCGTCGCCGGGCGGCACCTCGCGCACGCGTGCCACCACCCCCTGGTGATGGCTGTCGCCAGCCAGCTCGTCGAGCTGCGCGCGCTCCCGCCACTGCAGCGCAAGACCGAGCGGACGCAAGGCCTGCACCAGCCGGTTCAGGCGCTCGTCGTCACGGCTTTTCAGCAGGAAGACTTCCAGCACGCCTTCGGGCTGACGGTCGAGATAGGCCTGCACCGCGTGCAGGCCGTAGATCACGATGTTCTTGGCCATTACTTCTTCTTGCGCCCCTGCGGCTTGCCCGAGGGCTTGCCCCCCTCCGGCTTGCGCCCGCCACCTTTGCCTGCGCCCTTGCCGCCAGGAATGTCGCCGCTGCGCAGGCGCTCGCGCACGTCACCACCGGACTTGCCGGCGGGCTTGCCGCCACCGCTGCGCCCGCCCTCGCGACGCTCACCGCCACGCCCTTTGCGCGGGGCGTTGTCCATCTCGGCCGACGCCATGCGCGGGCCGCCGCGACGCAGGCGACTGCCTCCACCGATGAGCTGGAAGTCCATCTTGCGCTGGTCAAGGTTCACGGCCGCCACCTTGATGCGCACGCTGTCACCGAGCGCGAACTGGGTGCCCGCGCGACTGCCGACCAGCTTCTGCAGCGTGGCGTCGAACTCGTAGTAGTCGTCCTTCAGGTTGCTGATGTGGACCATGCCCTCGACATAGATGTCCGTCAGCTCCACGAAAAAGCCGAAGGAGGTAACAGCAGAAATCACGCCATCGAATTCCTCGCCGAGGCGGTCCTGCATGTACTCGCACTTGAGCCATGCCATGACGTCGCGCGTGGCCTCGTCGGCACGGCGCTCGGTCATCGAACAGTGCTCGCCGTAAGCCAGCATCTGCCCCATGTCGGGCATGCCGGCATCGGCCGCCGTCTTGCCGCGCATGCGCCGCACACGGTCGCCCATGGCCTCGAGCAGGTTGTGCTCGGTGCGCAGGCGGGCGCGGATCACGCGGTGCAGCAACAGGTCGGGATAGCGGCGGATGGGCGAGGTGAAGTGGCCGTAAGCCTCGTAGGCCAGACCGAAATGACCAAGGTTCTGCGGCGCATAGACCGCCTGTGTCAGCGAACGCAGCAGCATGGTCTGGATGATGTGCGCATCCGGCCGGCCCTCGATCTTTTCCAGCACGGCCTGGAAATCGGCCGGCGCCGGCTTCTTGCTGGCGGTGAAGGCAATGCCGATGGCGCCCAGGTAGTTGCGCAGCTTGGACAGCTTCTCGTCGCGCGGACCTTCGTGGTTGCGGTACAGCGCCGGCAGCTCGTGCTTCTGCACAAAGCCGGCCGCACAGACGTTGGCCGCCAGCATGCACTCTTCGATCAGCATGTGCGCGTTGTTGCGCACCACCGGCACGATCTTCTCGATCTTGCGGTCGCGGCTGAAGACGATGCGCGTTTCGTTGCTGTCGAAATCCAGCGCACCGCGCTTCTCGCGCGAGGCGCGCAGCACCTTGAACAGCTCGTACAGGCGCTGCACCGGCTCGACCACGCCGGCATGGTCAGCCGCCACCTTGCGCCCTTCTTCGCTGTCCGGACGCTCCAGCAGGTCGCTGACCTTGGTATAGGTCAGGCGGGCATGCGAATGCATGACACCTTCGTAGAACTTGTAGGCGGTGATGCGGCCGGCCAGCGAGATGTTCATGTCACAGACCATGCACAGGCGGTCGACATGCGGGTTCAGCGAACACAGGCCGTTGGACAGCACCTCCGGCAGCATGGGCACCACCTGCTGCGGGAAATACACCGAGTTGCCGCGCTTCAGCGCCTCGGCATCCAGCGCCGAGCCCGAGCGCACGTAATGCGACACGTCGGCAATGGCCACGATCAGGCGGAAGCCGCCGCGGCGCTTCTCGCAATAGACGGCGTCGTCGAAGTCGCGCGCATCCTCGCCATCGATGGTCACCAGCGGCAGGCCGCGGATGTCGACACGGCCTTCCTTGTCGGCCTCTTCCACCTGCGGGTTGAAGCGTGCCGCTTCCTTTTCCACCTCGGCCGGCCAGACATGCGGAATCTCGAAATTGCGGATGGCAATGTCGATTTCCATGCCCGGCGCCAGGTAGTCGCCGAGTATCTCGGTGATGCGGCCGGTGGCCAGCATGCGGTGCGAGGGATAGTCGCTGATGGTGAGGGTGACGAACTGGCCCGGCGTCGGCATCAGGTCGCCCGGCTGCACCAGGATTTCCTGGGTGATGCGCGGGTTGTCCGGAATCACGTAGGCGCTGCCCGACTCTTCGTAATAGCGGCCGACCAGGGTGTGGGTGTTCTTCTCGACGACGCGGACGATCTGCGCCTCGCGCCGGCCCTTGTGGTCGTAACCCGCCTCGCGCGCCAGCACGATGTCGCCATGGAAGACGCGGCGCATCTCGCGCGAGGTGATCAGCATGTCGGCCGAGCCGTCATCCGGGATCAGGAAGCCGAAGCCGTCCGGATGGCCGCTGACGCGACCACGCACAAAGTCGGTCTCGGTCAGCGGCTGGTAGGCGCCGCGGCGGTTGGATTCGAGCTGGGCATCGCGGACCATGGCACCAAGGCGGCGGCGCAAGGCCTCCTCGCGGTCTTCCTCATGAAGTTCGAAATGGGCAGCAAGCTGGTCTGCCGTCAGGGCCTTGCCGGCCTCGGCCAGGGTGGCCAGGATCAGCTCGCGGCTGGGAATGGGGTTTTCATAGCGGTCGGCCTCACGGTCAGCGTGGGGGTCTTTCCAGCCACCGGAAGCGGGGCGCTTTGCCATACAGAAGTATTCCTTGGAGTAAGGGCTGCTCAGAAATCCGGCAGCCGCGTCGCATTGTAGCCTGAGGGCGTTGACAAGCCCAACGCGCGCCGTTAGATTTGCGCGCCTCGCCCAGGTGGTGAAATTGGTAGACACGCTAGTTTCAGGTACTAGTGACGCAAGTCGTGGAGGTTCAAGTCCTCTCCTGGGCACCAATTTCAAGTTTCAGGACATGCCGCAGCATCCTGAACAGTCAAAAAACCCCGCAATAGCGGGGTTTTTCGTTTTCTGGCATCCGGTCAGGCCCATGCCATCCCCCACAACAGGCGGCTAACTCCCGGGGCAACTTTTCAGTGCCCGGAG
>DAIRDY010000183.1:0-1488 GCA_036795935.1 Moraxellaceae bacterium
CAACTTCTGATCCTGCCCCGGGGCAGGGGGCCAGGGACGGCCTCTCATCCGAACCTGTGTGTGCAAGGAGCGCCTTGCAAACGGACTTGTTTCAAACCCGCCGGCCAAGGGCGGGTTTTTTTATGGGCGCCTGCCGGCCGTTGGCGATTGCCCCTGGCTGCGTGCGTAAGTCATTGATTGCCATGGCAAGCACGCCGGCTTCGTTGTGGCAGCAATCGGCTCCGTGCTAACATTCCCGCCCGTCTTACCGGGCCGCGCTGCCCTCCGGCACCCCGGCTCCGCGCCTGCTTCCTCTTTGCTGTCTGGACCATTCATGACCAAGTACATCTTCGTTACCGGCGGTGTTGTTTCCTCTTTGGGCAAAGGGATCTCCGCCGCCTCGCTGGCCGCCCTGCTCGAGGCCCGCGGCCTCAAGGTCACGATGATCAAGATGGATCCCTACATCAACGTGGATCCGGGCACCATGAGCCCCTACCAGCACGGCGAGGTCTTCGTCACCGGCGACGGCGCCGAGACCGACCTCGACCTCGGCTACTACGAGCGCTTCCTGCGCCACGGCCGCATGACCAAGGCCAACAACTTCACCTCCGGCCGCATCTACCTCGACGTCATCCAGAAGGAGCGTCGCGGCGACTACCTCGGCGCCACCGTGCAGGTCATCCCGCACATCACCGACGCCATCAAGCAGCGCGTCCGTGACGGTGCCCGCGGCTATGACGTGGCGATTGTCGAGATCGGCGGCACCGCCGGTGACATCGAGTCCCAGCCCTTCATGGAGGCCGTGCGCCAGATGCGCGTGGAGCAGGGCTACCAGGGCTCGCTGCTGATGCACCTGACGCTGGTGCCCTACATCGCCTCGGCCGGCGAGACCAAGACCAAGCCCACCCAGCACTCGGTCAAGGAGCTGCGCTCCATCGGCCTGCAGCCGGACATCCTGATCTGCCGCTCCGACCACCAGATCGACGAGGACTCCCGCCGCAAGATTTCGCTGTTCACCAATGTCGACGAGAAGGCCGTCATCCTGGCCATCGATGCACCGACCATCTACATGATTCCGCTGCGCTTCAACGAGCAGGGCCTGGACGACCTCGTCATCGAGCGTCTCGGCCTCGGCCCGCGCCCGGCGGCCGATCTCGCCGACTGGCAGCGCGTGGTCGACGGCCTGATGCACCCTGAAAAGGAAGTCACCATCGCCATGGTGGGCAAGTACATCGAGCTGATCGATGCCTACAAGTCGCTGAACGAGGCGCTGCTGCATGCCGGCGTGCAGAACCGCACCAAGGTGCGCATCAACTACATCGATGCCGAGTCCATCGAGGAAAACGGCACCGGCGTGCTCGCGAATGTCGATGCCATCCTCGTGCCCGGCGGCTTCGGCGACCGCGGTACCGAAGGCAAGATCACCACGGTGAAATATGCCCGTGAGAACCGCATTCCCTACCTCGGCATCTGCCTCGGCATGCAGGTGGCGGTCATCGAGTATGCGCG
>DAIRDY010000183.1:1588-4919 GCA_036795935.1 Moraxellaceae bacterium
TAAATCCGCACCTACAGCTTCATGCGAAAGCGGTTGCGCCTTCGCATCTTCCAGAGAGTGGTCATGGAACAGAAAGTCATCAAGCTCGGCAGCATCGAGATCGGCAACAACCGTCCCTTCGTGCTTTTCGGCGGCATGAACGTGCTGGAGTCGCGCGATCTTGCCATGCAGGTCTGCGAGGAATATGTCCGCGTCACGCAGAAGCTCGGCATCCCCTATGTGTTCAAGGCCTCCTTCGACAAGGCCAACCGTTCTTCCATCACGTCCTACCGCGGTCCCGGCATGGAGGAGGGCCTGCGCATCTTCGAAGAGATCAAGAAGACCTTCGGCGTGCCGGTGATCACCGACGTGCACGAGCCGCACCAGGCGGCACCGGTGGCGGAAGTGGCCGACATCATCCAGTTGCCGGCCTTCCTGTCGCGCCAGACCGACCTCGTCGTGGCCATGGCGAAGACCAACGCCATCATCAACATCAAGAAGGCGCAGTTCCTGGCGCCGAAAGAGATGAAGCACATCCTCACCAAGTGCGAAGAGGCCGGCAACGACCAGCTCATTCTCTGCGAGCGTGGTTCCAGCTTCGGCTACAACAACCTTGTTGTCGACATGCTGGGCTTCGGTGTGATGAAGGAATTCGGCTATCCGGTGTTCTTCGACGTGACCCACTCGCTGCAGATGCCGGGCGGCCTGCCCAGCGCCGCTGGCGGTCGCCGTGCGCAGGTGACGGATCTGGCCCTGGCCGGCATGTCGCAGAAGATTGCCGGCCTCTTCCTGGAAGCGCATCCGGACCCTGACGTCGCCAAGTGCGACGGCCCCTGCGCGCTGCGCCTGTCGCAGCTCGAGGCCTTCCTTGCCCAGGTCAAGGCCGTGGACGAGCTGGTGAAGAGCTTCCCGGTGCTGGACACGCACTGAGCGTGATTCGTGACTTTGCAGGTGCGGATTTGTCCGCACCTGCGCTTTTGAACTATGCGGATGCATCCGCACCCATGATTGGAATGGAGTAACTGACATGTCCCAGATCGCCGACATCCGCGCCCGTGAAATCCTTGATTCGCGCGGCAATCCCACCATCGAAGCCGACGTCATCCTCGAGTCCGGCGTGATGGGGCGTGCCACGGCGCCGTCGGGTGCGTCCACCGGGACGCGCGAGGCGCTGGAGCTGCGCGACGGTGACAAGGGCCGCTATCTGGGCAAGGGCGTGCAGAAGGCCGTGGGCCATGTGAATGCCGACATCCGCGAGCTCTTGGTCGGCCGCAGCGTGTTCGACCAGGCGGCGCTGGACCGCGCCATGATCGATCTCGACGGCACCGAGTCCAAGTCCAAGCTGGGCGCCAACGCCATCCTCGCCGTGTCGCTGGCCTGTGCCAAGGCAGCGGCCACCGAGAAAAAGATTCCGCTGTACCAGTACATCGCCGAGCTGCGTGGCCAGACCGGCTTCACCATGCCGGTGCCGATGATGAACATCATCAACGGCGGCGAGCACGCCGACAACACGGTCGACATCCAGGAATTCATGATCGAGCCGGTGGGCTTCACCAGCTTTGCCGAGGCGCTGCGCTGCGGTGCGGAAATCTTCCACGCCCTGAAGGGCGTGCTGAAGGCGCGCGGCCTGAACACCGCGGTGGGTGACGAAGGCGGTTTCGCCCCCAATCTCGCCAGCAACGAGGATGCGCTCAAGGCCATCATGGAAGCCATCGAGAAGGCGGGCTACAAGGCCGGCGAGAACGTCATGCTGGCGCTGGACTGCGCAGCGTCCGAGTTCTACAAGGACGGCAAGTACCACCTCGAGGGCGAAGGCAAGTCCTTCACGTCGGCCGAGTTCGTGGATTATCTGGCCGGCCTCGTGGCGAAGTATCCGATCATTTCCATCGAAGACGGCCTCGACGAGTCCGACTGGGACGGCTGGAAGCTGCTCACCGACAAGATCGGCGACAAGTGCCAGCTGGTGGGTGACGACCTGTTCGTGACCAACCCCGCCATCCTCAAGCGCGGCATCGAGCAGGGCGTGGGCAACGCCATCCTCATCAAGTACAACCAGATCGGCTCGCTGACCGAAACCCTGGACGCCATCTACATGGCCAAGGCCGCCGGTTACGCCACCGTGATCTCGCACCGTTCGGGCGAAACCGAAGACGCGACGATTGCCGACCTGGCCGTGGCCACCGCTGCCGGCCAGATCAAGACCGGTTCGCTCTGCCGCTCCGATCGCGTGTCCAAGTACAACCAGCTGCTGCGCATCGAGCAAGAACTCGACCGTCGTGCCCCGTATCGCGGCAAGGCGGAATTCCGCGGCCTGAAGTAAGGGCCCGCCATGTTGCGCACGCCGTTCGGCAAGCTGCTCCTGGTGCTGGCGCTGGGCATTTTTCTTGCCCTGCAATACAGCCTCTGGGTGGGCGAGGGCGGTGTGCGCGACGTGCAGGCGCTGAAGCGCTCGGTGGCGGACCTGCGTGCCGAAAACGAGCAACTGGCCGAGCGCAACCGCGTGCTGGAGGCCGAGGTGCGCGATCTCAAGAGCGGCCTCGAGGCGGTGGAAGAACACGGCCGCCTTGATCTCGGCATGATTCGCGACAACGAAACCTTTTTCCTCGTCACCGGCAATCCCGATGCCCCCAAGGCGCCGGAGGCGAAGGCCCCATGAGCCTGTGGTGTGTGGTGCCCGCTGCCGGTCGCGGCCTGCGTGTCGGTGGCGACCTGCCCAAGCAGTTCCTGCCACTCAATGGCAGCACCGTCATGCAGTGCACGCTGGACCGGCTCTGCCTGTTGCCGGCCGAGGCCGTGATCGTGCCGGTGGCGGCTGATGACGCGCGCGCGGCGGCACTTTCCTATCGCGATCCTTCGCTGCTGCGGTTTGTCACCGGTGGCGCCGAGCGTGCCGACTCTGTGCTGGCCGGACTTGAGGCGATTGCCAACCAGGCCGAAGACACGGACTGGGTGCTGGTGCATGACGTGGCACGCCCCTGCGTGCGCATCGAGGACATCGAGCAGCTGCTTTCGGTGATTGCCGCGCATCCGGTCGGCGGCCTGCTCGCCAACCGCGTGCGCGATACCATGAAGCGCGGGCAGGGTGACGAAGTGGCGGCCACCGTGCCGCGCGACGATCTCTGGCATGCGCTGACACCGCAGGTGTTCCGCTACGGCCTGTTGCGTCGGGCGCTGTTGGCGGCACAGGCCGACGGCGTGACCGTCACCGACGAGGCGCAGGCCGTCGAGCGGCTTGGCGAGCGGCCGCTGCTGGTTGAAGGCGCGCGCGACAATCTCAAGATCACCTGGCCGGAAGACCTCGGCATTGCCGAAGCCTTCCTGCGCCTGCAAGAGGAGGCCGGCCTGTGAGCCA
>DAIRDY010000184.1:0-4871 GCA_036795935.1 Moraxellaceae bacterium
TGCTCGGGCGAGCAGCGCTCGTAGCGGCCGTCCGCGCCCTTCTGCCGCAGCAGGCCGTAGTGCTCGATGTAGTTGATCACCTCCAGCAGGCTGGCGGCGTAGAAGGCCTGCAGCAGCAGGAAAGGCAGCACGATCCAGCCCAGCCACAGCGTGAGCCCGCCGAACAGCAGCACGGTCAGGCCCCAGGCCTGCAGGTTGTCGTTCTCCCAGCTCCACACCCCCTTGCCCATGCGGCCGAGGCGCTCGCCCTCGATCTTCCAGGCGGACACCACGCTGCCGATCATGGTGCGCGGCAGGAAGCGCCAGAAGCTCTCGCCCATCTTCGAGCTGGCGGGGTCTTCCGGGGTGGCCACGTTCTTGTGATGGCCGCGGACATGTTCGGTGTAGAAGTGGCCATAGGCGGTGGGGGCCAGCGTCAGCTTGGCCATCCAGCGGCCCAGCGTGTCGCGCTTGTGGCTGAGTTCGTGGCCGGTGTTGATGGCCAGGCCGTTGATGGCGCCGACCGACAGTGTCAGGCCGACCAGCTCCCAGGTGGCGAGATTGCCCTGGGCCACATACCAGGCCGCCCAGATGGTGGTGATGAACTGCGAGGGAATGTAGGCGTAGACAATGGCGCGGTAGTACCTGTCGGCCTCGAGCTGGGCCACGGCCGACTCCGGCGGGTTGGTCTGGTCCGTGCCCACCAGCCAGTCCAGCACCGGCACCAGCACATAGACGATGAAGGGGCCGCCCCAGGTCCAGCCGCCCCAGCCGGTCAGCGTGTAGAGAACGAGGATGCAGACGCCCAGCAGCGGGATCAGCGGGCTCAGCAGCCAGAGATAGCGTTTGGGGTCCGCCCAGGGGGTGGCGGTGGACAGTGTTGTTGTGGTCATGTCTGTCTCCTGTGCCGCGTGGGACGACGCGGGGCGTGACCTTATCATTGTGTAATGTCACACTCAGCGCCATCAGTGAAACGCCGTATTGCCGGCGTGAAACACCGGCCTTCCCTAGCAATGCTCCGGAGCCCTTCCGTGGACGATACCCTCAGCCAGCTGGTCGACGACATCCACCTCTCCGGCGGCGAGTTCCGCTATGTCGAGGCCTGCGCGCCGTGGGGCTTCCGCTTCGAGGCCCACGGCCTGTCCAGCTTCCATCTGGTGCTGGCCGGTCAGGTAGAACTCAGCGTAGAAGGCGAAACGCCGGTTCGCCTCGAGGCTGGCGACATGGCGGTGCTCAGCAGCGGCCGCGACCACACCATGCGTGACCTGGCGACGCCGGCCAGCGGCCACTGGCCGGATCTCGCGGCCCAGATCCACGGGCACAGCCATGAGCCCGTGCGCATCGGCGAGGGCGAACAGCCGACGGCCACGCTGCTCTCGGCACGCTTCCGCTTCGACGCCGAAATGGCGCGGCCGCTGCTGTCGGCCCTGCCGTCGGTGCTGCTGATACGCGGCATTTCCGACCAGCCGCCGCCCTGGCTGCGCATCGGCCTCGAGTTCCTGGCTGACGAAGGCATTGGCCGTCCCGGTCGTCAGGCCATCGTCAACCGCCTGGCCGGCATCCTCTTTATCGAGTGCCTGCGTACCCACCTCGACAGCCTGCCGGAAGGCGCCAGCAACTGGTTGCGCGCGCTGCGCGACCCGGCGCTGTCGGCCGTGCTGTCGGCCATGCACCAGCGTCCGGGCCATGCCTGGAACGTGCCCGAGCTCGCCGCGCTGGCCTGCCTGTCGCGCTCGGCCTTTGCCGAGCGTTTCACGCAGGTGCTGGGCCTGCCGCCGCTCAGCTATCTGGCCGAGCACCGCATGCGACTTGCCGCCTGGCAGTTGCGGCACACCCGGCAGCCGGTCTGCCGCATTGCCGAGATGGTGGGCTATGCCTCGGAGACCGCGTTCAGCCAGGCCTTCAAGCGCAGCCACGGCTGCGCGCCCTCGCGCTACCGCCAGCAAAGCGGTGACGCTGCCGGCGCCTGACGGCATCCAGGTCATTTTTATCCCTGCCGCGGCTGCGCTAGAGTCCGGCCACACCCCGCGCCGGATGCGACCCCGATGACCAGCCGCTTCGCCTTTTCCGTCACTGACGAACTCTTCCACCACCTCGAGAGCCCCGACGAGCCTTTCGGCCTGCAGGTCGATGTCCGCGTCAGCGGCCGTCTTGACGAGCAGAGGCTGGAGGCCGCGGCGGCGGCGGCCATGAAGACGCATCCGCTGGCCGCGGTGCGCCAGATCCCGCTCACCGGCGGCCGCCAGCATTACCAGTGGGAGCTGGTCGAACGCCCGGACGAAGACCCGGTGCTGGCCATCGACTGTGAGGATGAGGCGGCCATCGAGGCGGCGCGTGACTCCTTCTACTCGCGCCGGCTGATGCTGGAGAGTGCGCCGCCCTTCCGCATGCTGATCGCCCGTCATGCCGGCGGGGACTGGCTCTTCCTGAAAATGAGCCATGCCGTCACCGACTCCGCCGGCGCCTGGCGCTTCCTGATGTCGGTGCTGCGCCATTACGCCGGCATCAGCGATCCGCAGCCCGAGGGCATCGACGTCATCAAGGCCCGCCACCTGAGCCGCGAGTTCGGCGCCAAGAGCATGGCCGAGCGCCTGAAGCGCGCCAGCAAGCTGCTCGACTATCTGGTGGACTCGGTGCAGTTGCCGACGCGCATCACCAACCACTTCGGCGAGAACAAGGCGGGCGTGGCCTTTGTCGCGCACACCTTTGACAAGGCCGAGACCGAGGCGCTGGGCAAGCTGCGCCTGGGCGGCGCCACGCTGAACGACGTGCTGGCCACGTTGCTACACCTGACCGTGCAGCGCTGGAACGAAAGCCGGCGCGACAGCGCCGGCCGCATCACGCTGATGACGGCCATGAACTTCCGTCCCATTTCCTGGCGCCAGGAAGGGGTTGGCAATTTCTCGCTGTGGGTGAACGTGGCGACGCGCGAGATCGACCGGCGCAGCTATGCGCGGGCGCTGGAAGTGGTGACGGAGCAGACGCAGAAGCTCAAGGGCGAGGAGTCGGCCGGCATCCTGGTCGACCTGCTGGACATGGTGCAGTTGCTGCCCGGCGCGCTGCGCAAGGCGCTGACCGGACTGATGCCGCTGACCGGCAATTTCGTGGTCGACACCGCGGTGCTCAACAATCTCGGGCGCGTGCCCGACATTCCCGATCCGGCGGGCAAGGCCGGGCGCATCACGGCCGTGCGCTTTTCGCCGCCGACGCACATGCCCATGGGCGTGGCGGTCGGCGCCATCACCCTGCGCGGCGAGCTGACGCTGACCTTCCGCTACCGGCATGCGCAATTCGACCGCATTGCCGCCGAATCCTTCCGCGACACCTTCGTCAAGCTGGTGAAGGAGCTGCTGGCTCAGTACGCCGAGCGCTGATGCGCCGCCGGTGCATCAGCGCAGGAACTGCTGCCGGAACTTGGCCAGCTTGGGCGCAATGACCAGTTGGCAGTAACCCTGCCCCGGGTGGCGCGCGAAATAATCCTGGTGATAGGCCTCGGCCGGCCAGAAGGTCGCGGCACCGGCAATTTCGGTGACGATGGGCGAGGCAAAGCTGCCTGCGGCGGTGAGCGCGTCGATCTTCGCCCGCACGGCCGCTTCCTGTGCCGCATCCTGGCAAAACACCACCGAGCGGTACTGCGTGCCTACGTCGTTGCCCTGGCGGTTCAGCGTGGTCGGGTCGTGGATGGCAAAGAAGATGTCGAGCACGTCGGCAAAGGACAGCGCGGCGTCGTCAAAACTGATGGCCACCACCTCGGCATGGCCGGTCGCGCCGGTGCAGATCTGCTCATAGCTGGGATTGGGGCGGGCGCCGCCGGCATAGCCGGAGATCACCTGCGTCACTCCCTTCACTTCGCGGAACACCGCATCCAGACACCAGAAGCAGCCTCCGCCGAGCACGGCTGTCTGCACTGCCATTTGTCTTCTCCGGAGAGGAAATGTCGGCAATCAGCATGCGCCGGCGCCGCAGGACCGGCAAGTGTTCAGAACGACGAGCCGGGCTCGTTCAGAAAGGCCAGCTCTTCCGGCGTGGAGCTGCGGCCGAGGATGGCATTGCGATGCGGATAGCGGCCGAAGCGCTGGATGATGACGGCGTGCCGGCGCTCGAAGTCGAGGTTGAACTCAAGGCCGGGCGCAGCATACAGGCGCAGCGCCTCGGCATGCACGGCCGCGGATTCGCTGTGCATGAACGGCAGGTAGAGAAAGGCGCGCTCGCGTGCCGGCAGCGCGGCATCGGCGCCGGCGCGCACCGCTTCCTGCGCCAGGGCCAGCGCCATGCCGTCGCCGGCAAAGGCACGCGGCGTGTCGCGGAAGATGTTGCGCGGGATCTGGTCGAGCAGCAGGATTTCCGCGAGCCGGCCGCGGGCGCAGTCGCGCCAGTGCCACAGCTCCCCCGCCGCCGCGGCAGCATGCGCGGCGCCGAAGCGCTGCGCGAGTTGCGCATCGAAGTCGGCGTCCTTGCGCCACCATGCCGCCTCCGGAATGTCGCGGAACCAGAAATCCAGCAGGTCGTCCGGCGATGGCGTCATGGTGCAGTTCCTTGCAGGCGGGAGGTGGCCGTGCGGTTCAGCGCGGGCGGCGGGGGCGGCCGGCCGGACGGCTGCCGTCGTCACGCGGCGGCAGGCCGGTGTGCTGGGTCAGCACGCGGCCCTTCGCCGGTCTGGTCGTGCCGGCCTTCCCCGCGCCGGATTTTTGCGGCTTCACCTTCAGCGACACGCCGCCGCCTTCGCTGGAGTTCTTCTTGCGTGGCGCGCGGTAGCTGCCCTCGCCGGTGCCGGCGGGCTGGGTTTTCGGGATGAGCTGGTGCTTGCCGTTGCCGATCAGGTCGGCGCGGCCCATTTCCTTCAGGGCCTCGCGCAGCAGCGGCCAGTTGTTCGGGTCGTGGTAGCGCAGGAA
>DAIRDY010000185.1:0-4845 GCA_036795935.1 Moraxellaceae bacterium
CCGCCCGCCGCCGCAGGCGGGCAAACCACAGCAGCACCAGCAGCGAAAGGCCGAGCAAGGGCAGCGCCGTCAGGTTCACGCTCTGCCAGCCCCAGACGGCGAGCAGCTTGCCCGCCGAGAATGAGGCGATGCTGACCACCGCCAGCACCAGAAAATCGTGCGCGGCCTGCGTCTTGCCCTTTTCGGCGGGCGTGTGGGCCTCGGTGAGCAGCGTGCTGCCGCCCACGAACAGGAAGTTCCAGCCCACGCCCAGCAACACAAGGCCGGACAGGAAATGCAGAAAGGCGGTGCCGGAGAGCGCAATCGCCACATGCATGGCCAGCAGCACGATGCCCATGCCCATCACCGGCAGCACGCCGGCGCGTGCAATCAGCCGCCCGGTAAAGAACGCGGGCAGGAACATGCCCAGCACATGCCACTGGATGACGCTGGCCGAGGCATCGAGCGCATGGCCGTGCACATGCATGGCCAGCGGCGTTGCCGTCATCACCATGATCATCACGCCGGCGCCGGTGAGCGAGCCCAGCACCGCCGTGATGAACACCGGCTGGCGCAGGATGGCGGCCAGCGGCCGCGCCGGCCCCTGTGCAGCCTCGGCCTGCGGCGACGGCAAGCTGAGGCGGCTGACCACAACGGCGGCCAGTGCACCAAGCAGCACCAGCGACAAATACGAGGCGAGGAACGGCAGGCTGCCCACATGCTGCGTCAGGCGCGCCAGCGTCGGCCCCGCCACGGCGGCCACCACGCCGCCGGCCACCACCCAGGAAATGGCGCGGCTGCGGAACGCGGCGCTGGCCGCATCGGCGGCGGCAAAACGGTAGAACTGGGCAACGCCCTGGTAGGCGCCCATCAGCATGTTGGCGGCGACAAACAGCCAGAAATGCGACAGCGCAATCGCGCCGGCTGCCAGCAGGCCGGCGCCGGCACCGAGGGCGGTGCCCACCAGAAAGCCGGCGCGACGGCCGTGGCGCTGCATGAACAGCGAGGCCGGAATGGTGGCCAGTGCCGAGGCCACCATCATCAGCGCGATCGGCAGCGTGGCCAGCCCCGGCTCCGGCGCCAGTTGCAGGCCGACCAGGCCGGACAGCGTCATCACCAGCACGCCTGCGGTCTGGAACAGCGCCTGCGCCGTCGCCAGCAGCAGCACGTTGCGTTTTTCGGCGGGCGCCGGCGTTGTCATGGCGGAATCTCCAGTCCGGGTCAGGCCGGTCTCAGGCCGTGGTCAGCGCAAACCCCTTGCGCGGAAAGTGCACATGCACGGTGCCCACCTCGGGATGCTCGCGCGCCACAATCCAGCGCGTCGGCGTTGCGCCGGCGAGCACGCCCGTGGTCGGCGTCAGGCCGTAGTCATCGGGCGCCACCTGCACGCGCTGGCCGATGCGCGCATCGGCGCGCTCGCTGTCGGCCAGCGCACGCGGCGTGGCGGCACGGGCAATGGCCAGCGCCTCGGGAATGGCCAGCGGCTGCATGGCGCCATCGCCAAAGGCGTGCATGCGCTCCAGCCAGGCCACCAGCTTCGGATAACCCGCGAGCTGCGAGGACTCGGCCAGGAAGTGGATCATCCACAGGCCGTGGAAGGTGGCGAAGTCGGCGTGATTCGGTGTCGGGCCGAACAGGAAGTCCTGCGTGAGCCGCGCCTCGATGTCGGCGGCATGCGCCTGCACGATGCTGCGCGCATCGCGCAGGCCGCGGATGCGCGTCTTGGCGGTGCGCCCGATGTTCAGGCGGTCCCAGACAAAGCGCCCCATGTCCAGCAGCGACATGGACTCGCGCGCCTTGCGGCGCAGCGTGCGGTTGCCGGCGGCGAACACGCAGGGGAAGAACAGCTCGTAGTCCACGCGCTGCACCCAGGCCTGGGCCTCGGCATCGAGCGTGGCCAGCACCAGCTCGGGCCGCCCGGCGCGCGCGGCAATTTCCTCGGCAATCAGGTGCGAATCGCAAAACACGTCGGCGCCCGCCTGTGCCACCGGAATCTTGCGGTAGCCCCCGGCCAGCGCCTCCAGATGCGGGCGCGGCGGAAACTCGCGCACCGCCACCGACTGCCATGACAGGCCGGCATAGCCCAGCATGCTGCGCACTTTCTGCGAGAACGGCGACATCGGGTAGTTGTGGAGGATGAGATCGGTCATGGCGGGTTTCCGGCGGTGGAGGACGCCGCATGGTAGCAAACGTCCGCACCGCCAACGCCGGCCATGCAAAAGGCCCGGCCCCGTTTTCCGGGGCCAGGCCTTTCAGCTGACGGCAGCGGACTTACTTGCCGGCCGTCAGCGTGCTGTAGCTGGTGATGAGGTTGCGGTAATCGGGAATATGGTTCGAGAACAGCGCGCCCAGCCCCTCGATGTCGTTGCGCCAGTCGCGGTGCAGCTCGCAGGCGGTGCCGAACCAGGTCATCAGCTGGGCGCCGGCGCTGGACATGCGGTCCCAGGCGGCATCGCGCGTCAGTTCGTTGAAGGTGCCGGAGGCATCCGTCACCACGAACACCTCATAGCCTTCGGCCAGTGCCGACAGCACCGGGAAGCTCACGCAGACCTCGGTCACGACGCCGGCCACGATCAGCTGCTTCTTGCCGGTTGCCTTCACTGCGCGCACGAAATCCTCGTTGTCCCAGGCATTGATCTGGCCCGGACGGGCAATGTAGGGCGCGTCGGGGAACAGGGCCTTCAGCTCGGGCACCAGCGGGCCGTTGGGGCCGGTCTCGAAGCTGGTGGTGAGGATGGTCGGCAGGCCGAAATATTTCGCGAGGTCCGCCAGTGCCAGCACGTTGTTCTTGAAGCGGTCGGGGTCGATGTCGCGCACCAGCGACAGCAGGCCGGCCTGGTGGTCGACCAGCAGCACGGCGGCATTGTTGCGGTCGAGCCGGACATAGGGCGTGTTCATGAGCATCTCCTTGGATGGACTGGCCCTGCCGACGCGGATGCCGGCGGCAGGACGGGAAAAATCCGGCCGCTGCTCACCAGAGCAAGGGCCTGCAATAACCCTATTCCCATGACAAAAACCGCTGTAGACGGCATATTCAGGCCATATAGTCCCATTAATGGAACGCTGGCTGCCCAGATGCATGACCTAAACGACCTCTATTACTACGTGCATGCCGTCGAACAGGGCGGCTTTGCCGCGGCCGGACGCGCACTCGGCATGCCCAAGTCCAAGCTGAGCCGGCGCATCGCGCTGCTGGAGGAGCGGCTGGGGGTGCGCCTGATCCAGCGCTCGACCCGGCATTTCGCGGTGACGGACATCGGCCGGACCTATTACGAGCACTGCAAGGCCATGCTGGTGGAGGCCGAGGCGGCGCAGGAGGCCGTGGACTCGGTGCGCGCCGAACCGGCCGGCACCATCCGCATGTCCTGCCCGACCACCTTGCTGCACTACCGCGTGGGCGAGTTGCTCAGCCGCTTCATGGCCAAACACCCGCGCGTCAGCATCGTGCTCGAGGCCACCAACCGGCGCGTGGACGTGATCGGCGAGAAACTGGACCTGGCCCTGCGCGTGCGCTTTCCGCCACTGGAAGACAGCGACCTCGTCATGCGCACGCTGGTGGAAAGCCCGCAGCGGCTGGTGGCGAGCCCGGCCTTCCTTGCCGGCCGGCCGCCGCTGCACGGCCCCGCCGACCTGCAGGGCCTGCCCAGCCTGGACTGGGGGCCGCCGCGCGACCATCTCTGGTGCCTGGAAGGCCCGGCGGGACAGAGTGCCGAGCTGCGCCACCAGCCGCGCTACGTCACCGACGACATGCAGGCGCTGCACCAGGCGGCGCTGCAGGGCCTCGGCATCGTGCAGCTGCCGCACATGGTGGTCGACCGGGATCTCGCCGCCGGCCGCCTGATCGACATCCTGCCGCAGTGGGCGCCGCGCAGCGGCATCGTGCATGCCGTGTTCCCGTCGCGGCGCGGCCTGTTGCCCTCGGTGCGCAGCCTGATCGACTATCTGGCGACACATATCCGCATGTAGCCGGCCCCGCCCTCCCCCGCGCGAGACTTCGATGAAAACAGTCACGGCCACCACGGCGCCGCAGAAAACCCTCGCCTTTGTGCACCGCAACGACACGCGCTTTGCCGTGGGCGATTTCTCGCCGGTGCTGTCGGTGTTTTCGTATCACGAGCTTGGCACCACGCCCTCGCCTTTCCTGCTGCTCGACCATATCGGCCCCGGCCGGCTGCTGCCGGGCCGGCCGCCCGGTGGCGTGCACGAGCACCCGCACCGCGGCTTCGAGACGGTGACGATTGTCTATGCCGGCGAGCTGGAGCATCGCGACTCCACCGGTGGCGGCGGCCTGATCGGCCCCGGCGACGTGCAGTGGATGACGGCCGCGCACGGCATCATCCACCGCGAGCTGTTCAGCCCCGGTTTCGCCGCCCGTGGCGGTGCGTTTGAAATGGTGCAGCTCTGGGTGAACCTGCCTGCCGCCGACAAGATGCGGCCGGCGCGTTACCAGACCCTCGCGCGCGCCGACATTCCCGTGTGCGAGCTGCCCGGGCACTCAGGCGAGGTGCGCGTGATTGCCGGCGAGTGGAACGGCATTCGCGGCCCCGCTGCAACGCATACGCGAATGAACGTGCTGGACGTGCGCCTGGCTGCCGGCGCGCAGGCCGAATTTGCCACCGGAGACGGCGACACCGCGCTGGTCTATCTGCTCGCCGGCCGGCTGGAGCTGGCCGACCAGGAAATGCTGGACGAACAGGCACTGGCGGTGATGTCGGCGCGCGGTGCCGGCCTTGCGGTGACGGCGCACGAGGGCAGCCGCTTTCTGGTGCTCACCGGCGCCCCGCTCGGCGAGCCGCTGAACGGCCACGGGCCGTTCGTGATGAATACCTACGACGAAATCCTGCAGGCCTACGAGGACATCAAGGC
>DAIRDY010000186.1:0-4815 GCA_036795935.1 Moraxellaceae bacterium
GCCGGCAACACGGCCGGCAGCGGAGTGTGACGGCCGGCAAATTCCCGGCAGCCGGCAGTGGCAGAACGGCGTTCGCCGGGCTTGAATGCCGGCAGCTGACCACCGGAGACCCGTCATGACCCCTTCCCTGATCGCCGGCCTGCTCGGCCTCGGCCTGCTGGCCGCGGCGCCGGCCCAGGCCGACCTCAAGCGCGAAATCGAGGAAATGCGCAAGGACGCCCGGCAGGAGGCCACGCGCGACAACGACCGCGAGCGCCGCCGTGACCGTGACGACTGGCTGCGCCTGACGCTGAGCGACAAGGAAAGCCGCTTGCTGCGCGAGCGCTACCGCAGCCGCGAACGCGACCCGCAGCCGGCCGCCGCCCTGCCGCCCGGCCTGGCCAAGAAGGCCGCCCGGGGCCAGCCGCTGCCCCCGGGCTGGCAAAAGAAGCTGGCCCGTGGCGAGGTGATCGAAGCCCGCACGCTGGGCCATGCCGAGCGCGTGCCCGAGCGCATCCTGCGCGACCTGCCGCGACAGCCCGAGGGCACGGTGCTGGTCAAGGTCGAAGGCAAGCTGGTCCGCCTGCACGAGGCCACCCGCACCATCATCGACGTGCTCGATCTCTGAGCCGGCACAGGCCATGACCCGCCGCCGGCCTTGCTGGCCGGCGGCTTTTTTGCTTCCATCGCGGCGCTTTTCCTCCCCCTCCTGCCCGCGCCCGGAGCGCCTGTCATGGACCTCGTCACCCTCGGTCTTTTCGTTCTCGGTCTTGTCCTGCTCACCATCGGCGCCGACGTGCTGGTGAAGGGCGCTGCCCACCTCGCCGGCGCGCTCGGCATCTCGCCGCTGATCATCGGCCTCACCGTGGTCGCCTTCGGCACCAGCGCTCCGGAGCTCGCCGTCAGCACCGCCTCGGCCTGGAAGGGCCAGGCCGACCTCGCCATCGGCAACATCGTCGGCAGCAACATCTTCAACGTGCTGTTCATTCTCGGCATCTCGGCGCTGGTGGCACCGCTCGTCGTGCAGCAGCAGCTGATCCGGCTCGACGTGCCGGTGATGATCGGCTGCTCGCTGCTGATGCTGCTGCTCGGCATGGACAACCTGATCGGCCGCATCGACGGCCTCATCCTGGTGGCCGGCCTGCTGGCCTATATCGGCTTCCTGCTGCTGAAATCGCGCAACGAGTCGCCCGAGGTGCAGGCGGAATACCTGGACGGCGTGGACATCAGCGAAGCCGACGGCCAGCCGCACTGGGGCAAGAACATCGGCCTGCTGCTGGCCGGCCTTGCCATGCTGGTGCTGGGCTCGCACTGGCTGGTGCAGGGCGCGGTGTCGCTGGCACGCAGCTTCGGCGTCAGCGAGCTGGTGATCGGCCTGACCATCGTCGCCGCCGGCACCTCGCTCCCGGAAGTGGCGACCAGCGTCATGGCCTCGATCCGCGGCGAGCGCGACATTGCCGTCGGCAACGTGGTCGGCAGCAACATCTTCAACATCCTGTGCGTGCTCGGCATCTCGGCGACGGTGTCGCCCGAGGGCATCCGCGTGCTGGACAGCGCACTGCGCTTCGACATTCCGGTGATGATTGCCGTGGCCATGGCCTGCCTGCCGATCTTCTTCACCGGGCGCATCATCACGCGCGGCAACGGCGCACTGCTGCTCGGCTACTACATTGCGTACACGGTGTTCCTGGTGTTCACCGCCACCGCCAATCCGGCACTGGGCGTGCTGTCACAGGCCATGCTCTGGTTCGTGTTGCCGCTGACCGCCATCACGCTCGGCATCGGCGTGGTGCGTGAACTGCGCTCGCCCTCGGCAGCGCCCTGAGGCAACTCCTGCCGGGCGGTCGACAAGCCACCCGGCATCGCCGATAGTGAAGGCCCCGGCCCGCCGGCCCCTGCCGCAACAGGAGAAGACAATGGCTGAGCAGAAACTGCTGCGCTCGCGTGACAACAAGATGCTGGGTGGCGTCATGGGTGGCATTGCGAAGCGCTACGACATGGATGCCACCGTGCTGCGCATCATCTATGTGCTGGTGTCGCTGTTCAGCGGCGCCTTTCCCGGGACGCTGGTCTACCTGATCCTGTGGGTGCTGATCCCGCAGGAGCCGGAAACGGCAAGCTGATGAAAAAGGCCGCGCACTGCGCGGCCTTCTTGTTTCAGGCACTCACCCGCTGCCTGCAGGGGAAAACTTTCCTGATCGCAGGCTTGCCGCAAGCAGCCACTCTCAGGCCGGCTGCACCAGTTGCTGGTACAGCCTGTCCTTCAGTTGCGCACGCTGCTTCTTCAGCGCCTCCAGGCTCTCGTCGCAGAGCGTCTCGAGGCGGATCTCCGAACGGTAGATGCGGTCATCCACCTCGTGATACTCGTCCAGCAGGCGCGCGAAATGTGCATCGGTCTGGCGCAGCTCGCGGATGCGGTCGGCGTGTTCAGGCAGTTCACGGACAAGGCGGTGGTGCTCGATGCTCATGCAGGTCTCCGGCATGGTGGGGATGTCTTCAGCATGCCCGAATCCATGGCGCGGCCCATGACGCACATCAAGCAATCGCGGACAGGACGCAGGGCCCGCCCAAAAATGCCCATGACCCGTAGGTGCGGGCTTGCTACTGGCAGGCCTTGTAGCGGAAGCAGGTCACCTCGTGGTCGTTGACCATGCCCACGCTTTGCATGAAGGCATAGGCCGACGTGGGGCCGATAAACTTGAAGCCCTTTTTCTTCAGCGCCTTCGCCATGGCCTCCGAGGCTGCCGTGGCAGTGTCGGCCTCGCGATAGCTTTTCAGCCGGTTGATGACAGGCCGGTGGTCGACAAAGCCCCAAAGGAACTCCGCCAGCGAACCGTGCGCCTGCTGGATGGCGAGCGTGGCTTCGGCATTGGCGCGTATGGCTAGCAGCTTGCCGCGATGCCGGATCAAGCCGTCGTTGCCGAGCAGCGCCTCGATGTCCGCATCCGTCATCTTCGCCACTTTCTTCGCATCGAAGTTGAAGAAGGCGCGACGGTAAGCCGCACGCTTTTTCAGCACCGTAATCCACGACAGTCCGGCCTGCTGTGCCTCGAGGCAGAGCTTCTCGAACAGGTGGCGGTCGTCATGCGAGGGCACGCCCCACTCCTCATCATGGTACTGGACATAAAGAGGATCGCTCCCGCACCAGGGGCAGCGACAAACGTCAGTTGCATTGTTGCGGGCCATATTCCTTCTCTATCTGTGCCAGCAGGTCGTCGATGGTCTTGCCCGGCTCGGGCAGGAATACGTCATCCAGCAGCCTGCAGTCCTGCATGCGGTCCAGGCGAAAATGCCGGAAGTCGCCGCGCCATTCGCACCAGGCGCAGAGTGTCCAGACCTGGCCCCAGAAATTGAGCGCCAGCGGACGCAGCACGCGGGCGCTTTCTTCGCCGTTTTCCTTGGTGTAGGCAATCCGGATCTTGCGCTGTTCGCGCAGGGCGCGACGCAACACCGGCAGCGGCGACCATATTTTCTCGGCGATGAAATAGTCCGGCGCGTAGAACGGCAGCTCGCTGCGCCGGCGCAGCGTGTGTGGCAGCACGGCGCGAATCTTCGCCAGCGCGCTGTCGGCGGCCTCGCGCAACTCGGGATCGCTCCAGGCACGGAGCATGCGCGTGCCCATCTCCAGCGCCTCGAGTTCGGCGACGCTGAACATCAGCGGCGGCAGGTCATAGCCTTTTTCCAGCGCATAGCCAACGCCGGCCTCGGCGCGCAGCGGCAGGCCGCCGGCGGAAAGGTCGTCCATGTCGCGGTAAATCGTGCGCAGCGACACTTCCAGATGCCCGGCAAGCTCGGCGGCCGTCACCACCGGCCGCCGGCGCAGGTGCTCGACAATCCGGAACAGGCGGTCGGCCCGTCTCATGCATGCGTCTCCAGCAGCTGCTTGAGTGCGGCAAGGTCTTTTGTCACGAAGGCGAGGTCGGCCGCCCAGGCGTCGTCGTCCATTTCGGGCTGGCGGAACAGCGTCAGCATCACCAGCGCGCCATCACCGGCGGGCACGGTGCGCAACGGCACATACACCTCGTGGTTCGGCGCCACCTCCACCCAGTGATCGGCAATGCCATAGGCATTCGGCGGGCTGAAGCGCACGGCAATCGGCCCGGCCGGCCCGTCGCCGACAAAGCGGCCATCTTCCTCGCGCAAGGAATGGCCGAGGCCGGCGGCCCATTTGTTGAAATTGAGCGGCGCCGCGAGAAAGGCGGCCACGTCCTGCCAGTCGCGCGCAATGCGCACCTGCAGCGTGCGCTCGCTTTCCGCCGGCGGCAGCGGGATCGGCTCGGCAAGCTGCTCCTCGGCACCGAAATACACGCAGCGCGGCTGCGGCCCGGCGAGCACGGCCTCGTAACGGCGCACGCCGGCGGCAGCGATGTCCTGCATGAAACCCTCGTAGTCGCTGCCGCCCTGCTGGTTGCGGCGGATGGCGGCCCGTGTGGCATCACCGCTGAAGGCGGGGGCGATGACATGGCGCTCGCGGCGCGGCGGCGTGGCCACCAGCTCGCCCGTCATACTGCGGTAAAGCGTGGCGTGGCTGGCCACGTCCACGGTGTAGGAATGCACGCCCAGCGCACGCAGGGCGGCGGCCAGTTCGGGATAGCTGCCGGCCACACGGGCGCAGGCATCAATGGCATCAAGGGTCAGCATGGTCGGCCTCCTGGCGATGGGTGAGTCCGCGGGCGCGAATGACGTTGCGCACACCCCTCACCCCAACCCTCTCCCCGCTGGCGGGGAGAGGGGGGAGCAAAGGCGCGGTGCGGATGCCCACTCGCGCAGCACAAGGGCAGCCGGCTCAGTGCAGCGAGTGTAAGCCGACGGTGTTGCCCTCGCTGTCGCGGAACA
>DAIRDY010000187.1:0-2883 GCA_036795935.1 Moraxellaceae bacterium
CTACAGCCCGCCAGCACTGCGCCATAATGCCTCCAGCACATGGAGGCGGCATGAAAATCCTCATCTTGGGCGCCGGTCAGGTCGGTGCCACCCTCGCGGCCAGCCTGGCCGCCGACGACAACAACGACATCACCGTGGTCGACACCAGTGCCGACGCACTGGCCGACCTCGCCGAACGCTACGACATCGCCACCGTGCAGGGCCGCGCCTCACACCCCAGCATCCTGCTCAAGGCCGGCGCCCGCGAAGCCGAAATGCTGATTGCGGTCACCGCCAGCGACGAGGTGAACATGGTGGCCTGCGAGATTGCCCGCCGCCTGTTCAAGACGCCGAACCGCATCGCCCGCATCCGGGCCAGCGAATACCTGGATTTCCCGGGCCTGTTCACCACCGAACACCTGACCATCGACACGCTGATCAGCCCCGAGCAGGCGGTGACCGAACACATCCTGCGCCTGCTCGACACCCCGGGTGCGCTGCAGGTGCTGGACTTTGCCGGTGGGCTGGCGCGCCTGATCGGCGTGCGCGTGCGCGCCAACGGCACGCTGGCCGGGCACCAGCTCGTCGACCTGCGCAAGCATCTGCCCGACGTCGACATGCGCGTCGCCGCCATCTACCGCAAGGGGGAGGCGATCAAGCCCGAGGGCAGCACACGCATCGAGGCCGGGGACGAAGTGTTCTTCATCGCCGAGCGTGAAGACCTGGAACGGGTGATCGCGGAATTCCAGCGCGTGGAGGGCCGCTACCGGCGCATCGTCATCGCCGGCGGCGGCAATATCGGCGAACGGCTGGCAAATGCGCTCGAAGACAACCATTCGGTGACACTGCTTGAGCTGGACGGTGGGCGCAGCCGACAGCTGGCCAGCCGGCTCGACCACACGCTGGTGCTGAACGGGCCGGCCTCGGACCGGGAACTGCTGATGGAGGCCGGCATCACCCATACCGACGTGTTCTGCGCCGTCACCAACGACGACGAGGCCAACATCATGTCGTCGCTGCTGGCCAAGCGCCTGGGCGCACGCAAGGTGATCACGCTGATCAGCAACCCGGCCTATGCCGACATGATGCAGGGCAGCGACATCGACGTCGCGCTGTCACCGCAGCAGATCACCATCGGCAGCATCCTCACCGAACTGCGCCAGAACGATGTCAGCGACGTAATCGCCGTGCACAGCCTGCGCCGCGGCGCCGCCGAAGCCATCGAGGTGCTGGCGCATGCCCAGTGCCGCAGCGTGGGCCGCACGATACGCGAACTGAAGCTGCCGGCGGGCGCCACCATCGGCGCCGTGGTGCGCGGCAAGACCGTGGTCATGGGTCACGATGACGTGCAGATCCTGCCCGACGACCACGTCATCCTTTTCGTCACCGACAAGCGCGAGATTCCCGAGATCGAGAAGCTGTTCAGCCGCAAGGGCCTGCTGGGGCGACTGACTTCATGAGCCTGCGCCAGATCCTGCGCCTGCTCGGCGTGCTGATGCTGATGTACAGCGTGACGCTGCTGCCGCCGTTCCTGCTGTCGCTTTACTACAGCGACGGCAGCGTCACCGCCTTCTCTGCCGCCTTCGTGCAAATCGTGGCGCTCGGCCTGCTGGCATGGTGGCCGAACCGGCACTGCCGCGACGAGCTGACGCCGCGCGACGGCTTTGTCGTGGTGCTGATGTTCTGGCTGGTGTTTGGCAGCATCGGCGCGCTTCCCTTCCTGCTCGCGCCGCATCACGAGCTGGACCTCGTCGACGCGCTGTTCGAGTCCTTCTCCGGCCTTACCGGCTCGGGTGCCAGCGTCATCGCCGACGTCGACAACATCACGCCCTCGCTGAACTACTACCGTCACCAGCTGTGCTGGCTGGGCGGCATGGGCATCGTGGTACTGGCAGTGGCAGTCATGCCCATGCTCGGCGTTGGCGGCATGCAGCTTTATCGTGCCGAGTCGCCGGGCGTGGTGAAAGACAAGCTGACACCGCGCATCACCGAGACCGCCAAGGCACTCTGGCTGATCTATGTCGGGCTGACGCTGCTCTGCGCCCTCTGTTTCCGGCTGGCCGGCATGAGCTGGCTGGATGCGGTCTGCCACGCTTTCTCCACCATCGCGACCGCGGGCTTTTCCACGCACGCGGCCAGTATCGGCCACTTCGACAGCGCACTGATCGAAGCCATCACCGTGGTCTTCATGCTGGTCGGCGCCATCAATTTCGGCCTGCACTTCATGGCCCTGCGCCGCGGCCATTTCCCGGCCTACACGCGCAACCCGGAGCTGCGCTTCTTCACCGGCTCACTGGCACTGCTGGTGCTGCTGGTGACCGCCATGCTGTGGAGCAGCAGCACGCTCGCCGGCACGGATGCGCTGCGCCATGCGCTGTTCATGAGCACCTCCATGCTTACCACCACCGGCTTTGTCAGCACCGACTATTCGCTGTGGCCGGGCATCCTGCCCTTTCTCGTGGCCAGCGCCAGCATCATGGGCGGCATGGCCGGCTCCACGGCCTCGGGTGTGAAACCGCTGCGCATGCTGATCGCGCTCAAGCACAGCCTGCGCGAGATCTCGCGCCTGCTGCACCCGAACGGCGTGTTTGCGCTGCGCCTGGGACGCAAGGTGGTGCACTACCGCGTGGTGGATGCGGTATGGGGTTTTCTCACGCTGTACATCATGGTGTTCGCGGTGATGATGTGGGCGGTGATGGCGACGGGTCTCGACTTCACCAGCACCTACGGCGCGGTGCTGGCCTCGCTGAACAATGCGGGCGCCGGACTGGGCGTGGTGGCCAGCCACTATGCCGACATCACGGACGCAGCCAAGCTGATCCTGGTCGGCGGCATGATTCTCGGGCGGCTGGAGATCTTCACGTTTCTGGTGCTGCTGACGCCGGCCTTCTGGCGGCGCTGAGC
>DAIRDY010000187.1:2983-4805 GCA_036795935.1 Moraxellaceae bacterium
GGCGTGTACCAGCGGAAGGCGCCGGCAAACACCACCGGGATGCGTGACGACCAGCGCGCGGTCTGCATCAGCAACTCGTTGTCGGCATGCTCGTGGATGGCCATGTGGAAGCGCTTGTTCATGCTGCGCCAGGCCTCGTGATCGAAGTCCGGCTGCTCCACCGTGGCCAGCAGGGCATCGCCCTCGGCCAGCAGGGCCTCGAACTGCTGGCGCACCGCCTGCGTCATGCCGGCCTCGGCAGCAAGACGCGCGCCCAGTCCCTCCAGCGTCATGCGCAGGCGGAAAGCCTTCATCACATAGTCCAGCGAGAACCCGCGCGCGCGATAGCCGCGGTTCGGCGCGTACACCACCAGCCCTTCCTCGGCCAGCGTGCGCAGCGCCTCGCGCACCGGCGTGCGTGACACGCCGAGGGCTTCGGCCAACGCCACTTCCTGCAGGCGCTCGTCGGGGCCGAACTCGCCACGGAGCAGCCATTCGCGCAAGGTGGCGATGACGGTCTGCGACCGGGTGACGGCGGTTTCAGGCATGACAGGCTCCACAAACAGGGCGGCGGCCACAAAGGCCGCCGCCATACACACTCTGGCAAGGACATGCCGGGGCAGCAAGCCCCGGCCGCCGCCCCGGCCTCAGCGACCGACCAGCGAGCGCGCGATCACTTCCTTCATGATTTCGTTGGCACCGCCGTAGATGCGCTGGATGCGCGCATCGACATAGGCGCGCGCCACCGGGTACTCGACCATGTAGCCGTAGCCGCCGTGCATCTGCAGGCAGGCGTCGGCCACGCGGCCCTGCAGGTCGGTGGTGGACAGCTTGATCATCGCCGCGGTCGGCACGTCGAGCTTGCCCTCCATGTACAGCGCGACGCAGTGGTTGAGGAAGGCCTTGTTGCACTCGATGTCGGTCTTGCACTGGGCGAGCCCGAAGCGGGTGTTCTGCAGCTGTGAAAGCGGCGCGCCAAAGGCCTTGCGCTCGGTGACATAGCGGATGGTGGACTCGAGCACGCCTTCGGCGGCGTACACGGCCTGCACGGCGATGTTCAGGCGCTCGCGCGGCAGCTCCTGCATCATGTAGGCAAAGCCCTTGCCTTCTTCGCCGAGCAGCGCATCGGCAGGCACGCGCAGGTTGTCGAAGAACAGCTCGGAGGTGTCCTGCGAGTGCAGGCCGATCTTCTCCAGGTTCTTGCCCTTGGCGAAGCCGGGCAGCGAGGTGTCGACCAGGAACAGCGACACGCCCTTGGCGCCGGCGGCGGGATCGGTCTTCGCGGCAAGAATCACCAGCCCGGCATGCTGGCCGTTGGAGATGAAGGTCTTGGAACCGTTGATGACATAGCTGTCGCCGTCGCGCACGGCGGTGGTGCGGATGTTGGCGAGGTCGGAGCCGGCACCCGGCTCGGTCATGCCGATGGCGCCGACGGCCTCGCCGGACACCAGCTTGGGCAGCCAGTAATCCTTCTGCTTGTCGTTGCCGAGGTGGGCCACATAGGGCGCGACGATGTCGGAGTGCACCGAGAGGCCGGTGCACAGCGAGCACATGCCGGCCTTCGCGGTTTCTTCCAGCACCACCATGCAGTACTGGTAGGGCACGCCGGCACCGCCGTACTGCTCGGCCTGGTCGACGGCGAGCAGGCCGTTCTCGCCAAGCTTGTTCCAGATCTCGCGCGGCATCCACGATTCCTTTTCCCACTTCTCGTAGTGGGGGGCGATTTCCTTCTCGAGGAAGCGCTTGACGTTGTCTCGGAAAAGTTCGAGTTCGGCGGGATCGATCTGGGACATGACAGGAATTCCGGTTGGGGTCGCCGCAGCAACAGGTGGTCAAAAAGCGG
>DAIRDY010000188.1:0-4747 GCA_036795935.1 Moraxellaceae bacterium
GTCACCTGCTCCGCCACCGGCAAGGTCACGCGGCTGGCATTGGCGCCGATGATCGCCACCACGCCGGCCGCCACCAGTTCCTGTGCCGCGGCGACACCACGCAGCGGATCGTTGTTGCCGTCATAGACGATGCGCAGCGCCAGCGGCCGGCCGTTGACGCCCCCGGCGGCATTGATTTCACGCACCGCCAGCCGTGCCGCCAGTTCCTTGTCGCGCGAAGAGCCGCTGGCCAGCGGCTGGATCATGCCGATGACGATCGCATCCGGCGGAATCGGCAACTCGCCACGGTCGTCGACCTGCGTGGGGCAACCGGCCAGCAGCGCCGCCAGCAACAGGACTCCTGCACGCACGCGCCGGAAAATGTTCATCGCTGCCAGCTCCAGGCCAGCCAGAGCTGGCGGCCGGCACCCGGCACATCAACGCCACCATGGCCCGGCTCGGCATAACGTTCGTCGAGCAGGTTGTCGATGCTGAGCGTGAGGCGATGCGCGCCCCACTCGTGCAGGGCATGCAGGCGCAGCAGGGTGTACGACGGCAGCGTGTAGACGGTGTCGAAATTGCGCTCGATGTTGCTGTCACTGGCGCGGCGCGACGACACATGGCGCGCGGCCAGCCCCACTTCACGCGCACTCTCCCGCCAGCGCCAGTCGGCCGTGGCCATGAGACGCGGCGCCGCTGCCGTGGGCACATCCACCGTCGGCACCAGTGGTGCTTCGCGATACAACCGCATGTCATGCCAGGACGTGGTCAGGCCAAGCTGGTGGCGGCCCGGCTGCCAACGCGCCTCAAATGCCGCGCCCTCGCCACGCTGCTCGCCGCGGTTGTCCCAGCGCTGGCTGATGCCGAAGGGCTGCAGCTCGATCAGCTGCTCGACTTCCAGGCGATAGAGCGTGAGCGTGAACAGCAGTTGCTCGTCTGCCTGCCAGGCCAGCTGCCCTTCCAGCGTGCGGGCGGTTTCCGGGCGCAGCCCGGGATTGCCCAGGGCATCGCCGGTGTACAGCGGCTGGCCGTAGAGCTGGGCGGCAGCCGGCGCCTTGAAGGCCGTGCCGTACAACAGCTTGGCGGTCAGGCTGTCGGCCAGCGGCCCGGTCAGGCCGGCGCGCCAGCTGTCGCGGCCGCCATAGCGATTGTGCCGGTCATGGCGCCAGTTCAGTGCCAGCATCCAGTCACTGTCGGGCAAGGGCTGCCATTGCGACTGCAGGTAGGCACCCAGGTTGCGGAACAGCCGCTCGGGCTGGTCCGGACTCAGGCGCACCCGGTCACCGGTGAGCTCGTTGATGCTGTAGACCGCAAAGGGCTGCTCGTGGTTCCAGCTGCCATCGACACCGGCCACCAGATGATGACGGCCCAGCTGGCGCTGGTGCTCCAGGCCCAGCTCGGTGGCGCGATAGCCAAAGTCGCGTTCGGGACGGCTGCCGGCCAGCCCCAGGCTGAGGCGCTCGTCGTCGGCAACACCGCCCCAGGCATGGGCCAGACGTCCGCGGGAAAGCTGCGGCCCGGCACGCCACTCGCTCTGCCAGCCCACCGTCTGCTGGGTCACGGCCAGGCGGTTGCGATGACTCAGCACGCCGAAATCGAGGAATTCGCCATGGCTGTCACGCTCCGCGGCATGGAATACCAGCGCATGGCGGGTATCGGCCTGCGCATGCTGCAGGCGGGCATAGAGCGATTGCGGGCGGGCGATGTCGGCCGCGGCACGGTCATCCGGCAAGGGCGCGAGCGGCGAACGCCGCGGCAACTCACGTCCGCTGCGGTCCTGCCGGGCCGCCCCGGCAGCGAGTACGCCCTGCCAGCCGGCCAGCGTACCGGCCAGGAGCAGCTCGCCGGCACCGGCATGGCCGCTGCCGGTCTCGTGCCCGGCCGCGAGCTTCAGGCCTGACACCCCGTCCTGGCGGGTGATGATGTTGATGACGCCGAGATAGGCATCGGCGCCATACAGCGCCGAGGCCGGGCCACGCACGATCTCGATGCGCTCGACCAGCGCCATCGGCAACAGCTCCGGCCCCAGGAACTGGGTCGCATCGCTGCGCAGCCCCAGGGGCTGGCCGTCCAGCATCAGCTTCAGCGTGCGGCCGTAGGCACGCTGGCCGGCACCGACACCACGCACCACCACGCTGTGGCCGACGCCGTCATCCATCACATGAAAGCCAGGCACCGAGGCCAGCGCCTCGGCCAGCGAACGCACGCCGCGCCGGCGCAGGTCTTCGCCGTCGAGCACGACGACCACGGCCGGCGCCTGCCACAGCGCCTGTTCACGGCGACTGGCAGTGACCACGGGAATGTTGACGAGCTCGCTGATGTCGAGCGCCAGCAGCGACTCGGGCACGGCCGCAGGCGCCGGCGTGCCGGCCAGCAGCAATGGAGGGAAAAACGGGAGTAAGCGGGAAAGCGCGCGCATGGCAGGCTCGCGACCGAAGTCCGTTGTCAGTCTAGCAGCCGGCCCCGGCGCACCGGCGCCAGGCTCACCGCCCGGCGCCCGCGGCAGCCGCAGGTCTGCTACTTCTTCTTGAAGCCGGGCGGCAGGCCGATGCCGCCGGGGCCGGGCAGGCCGCCGCCGGCAGCGCCACCCGGGCCGCCAAGACCGGGCGGCAGGCCACCGGCACCGCCGCCCATCATGCCCTTCATCCCGCGCATCATCTTCATCATGCCGCCGGGCGAGGACAGTTTCTTCATCATTTTTTCCATCTGCATGTGCTGCTTCAGCACACGGTTCACGTCCTGGATCTGGGTGCCGGAGCCGGCGGCAATGCGGCGCTTGCGCGAACCATTGATGAGATCGGGCTTGTGACGCTCGGCCGGGGTCATGGACAGGATGATGGCTTCCATCTTTTTCATTTCCTTTTCCGGCGCGCCACCGGCCATGGCCTGCTGCACGGCCGCCGCATTCATGCCCGGCAGCTTGTCGAGCAGGCCACCCATGCCGCCCAGGTTGCGCATCTGCTGGAACTGCTCGAGCAGGTCCTGCAGGTCGAAGCCCTTGCCCTTCTTCAGCTTTTTCGCGAGTTTTTCGGCCTTTTCATGGTCGATCTTGCGCTCGACTTCCTCGACCAGCGACAGCACGTCGCCCATGCCGAGAATGCGCGACGCCATGCGGTCGGGATGGAAGGGCTCGAGGGCATCGGTCTTCTCGCCAATGCCGAGGAACTTCACCGGCTTGCCGGTGATCGTGCGCACCGAGAGCGCGGCACCACCGCGCGCATCACCATCGGTCTTGGTGAGGATGACGCCGGTCAGCGGCAGCGCCTCGTTGAAGGCGCGCGCCGTATTGGCCGCGTCCTGACCGGTCATGGCATCGACCACAAACAGCGTTTCCACCGGATTGATGGCGGCATGCAGGCGCTTGATCTCGCCCATCATGTCGTCATCGACATGCAGGCGGCCGGCGGTGTCGATGATGACCACATCGGCAAACTTGAGCTTGCCTTCGGCAATCGCGCCGCGCGCGATGTCGACCGGGTCCTGCTCGACCGACGACGGGAAGAAGATCGCGCCGACATCCGCCGCCACGGTTTCCAGCTGCCGGATGGCGGCCGGGCGGTAAACGTCGGCCGACGCCACCAGCACCTTCTTTTTCTCGCGCTCCTTCAGGAAGCGCGCGAGCTTGCCGACAGTGGTGGTCTTGCCCGCGCCCTGCAGGCCGGCCATCAGGATGACGGCGGGCGGTGCCGCCGCGAGGTTCAGCGATTCGTTGGCCTCGCCCATGGTGCGCACAAGCTCGTCGTGCACGATCTTGACGAAGGCCTGGCCGGGCTGGAGCTGCTTCAGCACATCCTGGCCCAGGGCCTGCTCGCGCACGCGCTCGACAAAATCCTTGACCACCGGCAGCGCAACATCGGCCTCGAGCAGGGCCATGCGCACTTCGCGCAGCGTGTCCTTGATGTTGTCCTCGGTCAGGCGGCCGGTGCCGGTGATGTTGCGCAGGCTGTGGCCAAGGCGGTCGGTGAGGTTGTCAAACATCGGGAACTTCCGGAGGAGGCAGGGGTCAGGCGACCGATTATAGGGGGGGCCACCCTGCTGTCCATCACGTTGCCGCGTCCCGCCGGACGGGCGAACCGGTCGCCCCGGCCGGTCATCGGCCTTCGACGCCGGCGCATTCATCAGCAATACTTGCAGCGAGCCGGGCGGAGAACCGGCCGCCCACCAGGATCGCCAGCACAGGAACCGCACCGCCATGAGGCCACGCCGCCTTCACGTCAGGGCCATGCTCCTGTTGCTGACAGGTGCCCTCGTGCTGGCCGCCACCCCCGCCCGGGCGCAGTCCGGCGAGGCCGACATCAAGGCCGCCTTCATCTACAACTTCGCCAAATTCGTGGAATGGCCGGCCGACAGCTTCGGCGCCGAGGGCGCTCGCCTGCAGCTGTGCACGCTGGGCGACAGCCCGCTGGCGCAGAAGCTGCGCCAGTTGCATGGCCGCGAGGCGCAGGGCCGGGCCATCGAGGTGCGGGTACTGACACGCAGCGAAGACTGGCCGGGCTGCCACATGCTCTTCGTCGCCAGCCCCGGCGAAACCCCGCGCCATCCGCAAAACAGCAACGGCAACCCCGCCGCGGTGCTGACCATCAGCGAGTCCCTGCACTACACGCGGCAAGGCGGGATGATCAGCCTCTTCGTCGAGGCCAACCGCGTGCAGTTCGCGGTCAACCTGCCGGCGGCCCAGCAAGCCGGACTCAAGATCAGCGCCCGCCTGCTGCAACTGGCGCGCAACGTGAGCCGGGGGGAATGACATGACCTTCTCCCGCCGCCTGCC
>DAIRDY010000189.1:0-4716 GCA_036795935.1 Moraxellaceae bacterium
GGCCCTGCTGCCCCGCCGGTTTTGCCCCCCGTAATTTGCAACTCCGGATGGAGTGCCTGCGATGGACACGCTGACACTGCTTTTATTGCTTGCACTCGTGGTGTTGCCGGCAGCTGTGGTGGATTGGCGCCGGCGCCGGGTTCCCAACCTGCTGTGTCTGGCCGGCATTCTTCTCGGATTTTCCGTACACATTTTCAATGATGGTGCATTGGGTGCTGCCAATGCCGCCATGGGCATGGCTGTCGCCTTTCTGATCGGTTTGCCCTTGTGGCTGGCGGGCTGGCTGGGGGCGGGTGACGTCAAGCTGGTGATGGCCGTGGCTACGCTGACCGGGCTCAGCCAGTTTTTTCCGGTGCTGGGCGGCATTGCGCTCGCCGGTGGCGTGTTCGCGCTGGGGCACCTGCTCTGGCAGCGCAGCCAGCAGGCACCGGCACTGGCCATGGTGCCAGGCGCTGGCGTGTCCATGCCCGCCGCCGGGCGCGGCATTCCGTATGCGGTGCCGGTGGCGGCCGGCAGCCTGGTGGCGATCATCGTGCTCGGCTGGCCGTTGTGGTGAGAAAAAAAGGCTGGCGGCAATCCGCTGGCGGCAGGCGTTAGTGACAAAGGTGACTCGCCGGCGCTCAGGTGCCGGTCGCAGAAAGACGCAGCTGATGCAGCTGCAGGTGCCGGCAGCACATGAGTGGTTGCTGCGGCAAAAGGATCCAAGGAGCGCACGATGCAGATTCGAGCCCTGATCATGCTGGCGGTAGCCCTGGTGCTGGGGGGCATCACCGTCTTTCTCGTCAACAACTTCCTCAAGAGCGAGGTCGGCGACCAGAGCCGGGTGCAGAAGATGCGCACCGTGCCGGTGGTGGTGGCCGCGCAGGATCTCAAGTCCGGCATCAAGCTGGAGGCGGTGATGCTGCGTACGGTCGACTGGCCGGCGGATTCGGCGCCCGAGGGCGTTTACGCCGATGTTGCTGCCGTCATCGGCGAGAAGCCGCCGGTGCTGCTGACCGAAACCAAGCGCGGCGAAATCATCCTGCCTTACAAGCTGTCGCCGCATGGTGCCCGCGGCGGGCTGCCGGCGCGCATTCCGGAAGACATGCGGGCAGCCACGATTCCGGTGACCGAGGTGACCGGTGTCGCCGGCTTCATCGCGCCGGGCGATTTTGTTGACGTGCTGCATACCTCGGCGGTCGGCCGCACCGACCAGATACCGGTGACGCGCGTGCTGCTGCAGAACGTGCAGGTGCTGGGTGTCGACCAGGTCAGCTCGGAAGACGAGGCCAAGCCCAAGATCGTCAATGCCGTGACCTTGCTGGTGAAGACCGAGCAGGGCCAGCGCCTGACGCTGGCACTGGCCACCGGCACGCTCAGCCTGCTGCTGCGCAACGAGTTCGATGCCTCGCTGATTGCCACCAACGACATTTCCTGGCGTCAGCTGATGCCGGAGGAAGTGGTGCGCGAGGAAAGCCCGAAGGTTGTGCGCCGCGAACGCCGCATCGTGACCGAGGTGAAACAGCCGGCACCGGCCATGGCCGTGCCGCCGCCCAAGGCCATGGACAAGGTGGAAGTCATCCGCGGCCTCAATGTCACCAAGCAGGATGTTCCCGGAGCGGCACCGGCCGCGCCCGCCACGGCGCCGGCGCAACCCTGAGACAGATCAAGGAGCAATCATGAACAAGCGCATGCAGATATCAGGGTTGCCGCTGGCCTTGCTGGCGGCGGTCCTCTCGCTGGCCCCGGTGCCGGCCGTTCATGCGGACGAAGCCGTCGGCCTCGAGTTCGGCCAGCGCCGGCCCACCGAGTTGCGTCTGGCCATCGGCCAGTCGCAGATCATCCAGTCGGCGGTCGCGCTCGAGCAGGTCGTCATTGGCAGCCCCGATGTCGCCGACATCAAGCTGCTGTCGGGGCGGCGTGTGCTCATTCTGGGCATCAAGCCGGGGCGCACCAACCTCGTGTTCCGCCAGAAGGATGGTGATCTGGTGGCGCTCATGGATGTCATCGTCGGCTACGACCTGAGTGGCATAAAGTACAAGCTGCATGAGCTGATGCCGCACGAACCCGGCATGCAGGTGCGCGACAGCAATGATCGCGTCGTGCTCTCGGGCGAGGTGTCGAGCGCGCTGTCCATGGACAAGGCGCTGTCGGTGGCGCGCAGCTTCGTGCCCGCCGAGAAGGTCACCAACCTGCTGCAGGTCGGTGGCGGCCAGCAGGTGATGCTGGAGGCGCGCATTGCGGAAGTCTCGCGCAGCTCGCTGAAGCAGCTCGGCGTACAGGCGCAATTCCTCGATGGCTCCGGCAAGTGGGGCATCATCACCGGCAAGCCGCTGGCAGGTTCCTTCGGCACGATCAGTCCGCAGAATTTCGCCAGCAGCGCCTCGGTGGCCGGTCTCGTCACCCAGGGGCTGCCGGTGAACTCGCTGCGTGTCAGCCTGCAGGCGCTCGAAGAGCGGGGACTGGCCAAGACCCTGGCCGAGCCCAACATCGTGGCGCTCTCCGGACAGGAGGCCAACTTCCTGGCCGGTGGCGAATTCCCGATTCCGGTCGCGCAGAACGCCACCACCGGCACCATCACCGTCGACTACAAGACCTTCGGCGTCGGCCTGCGTTTCACGCCGACCGTGCTCGACAGCGACAAGATCAACTTGAAGCTGCTGTCGGAAGTCTCGGAGATCGACGTCAACAACTCGCTGGACATTGGCAACCTGCGCCTGCCGGCATTCAGCACGCGCCGTGCCGGCACCACCATCGAGCTGGCCGACGGCCAGAGCTTCGCGATTGCCGGCCTGATGTCGAACAGTGTCGACAACCTGATCGAGCAGTTCCCGATGCTGGGCAGCATTCCCGTGCTGGGTGCGCTGTTCCGTTCCTCCGACTTCCAGCGCAATGAAACCGAGCTGGTGGTTGTGGTCACTGCGCGCCTCGTGGTGCCGGTGAACCGGGACCGGCTGGCGTTGCCCACGGATGTGTTCCGTCCGCCCACCGACATCGACCAGTACCTGATCGGGCGCCTCGAGGGCGAGCCCAGGGAGCGGCCATCCACTGCGCGCAAGGCGGCACGCTCCGCGGCGGCCGGCGGCATCGAGGGCAGCTTTGGCCACCAACTGAATCCGGAGAAGGCTCATGCGCAAAACTGATCTCGCGCTCCTGCTGGCCATGACCGTGCCACTGGCAGCTTGCATCGCACGCCCCACCCTGGGGCCCGACCACGGTATCAGCGTGAAGAACAACATCGCCATGCAGACCCTGGACCCGCGCGCGGCCAGTCGCGACATCCTGCCGCCCAGCATTGACGGCATGAAGCTGGAAAAGGCCATGGAGCGCTACCGTCGCGACCGTCCGGATGAAAGCCGGGCCAAGCTGGTCCAGGACAACAACTGAGGGCTGCCATCATGATGTCCGTCAGCCTGCGCCGGCAGCGAGGCGCCATCCTGGTCATGACGGCGGTCATCATCATCGTGCTGATCGGCGTGGCGGCGCTGGCACTGGATATCGGCCGCATCACCGTGCTGCGTAACCAGTTGCAGAATGCCGCTGATGCCGCAGCGCTCGCGGCCGCGGTGGAGCTGGACACGCGTGCCGGGGCTCGGACGCGGGCCATGGCCGCCGCACGCGAAGCGCTGCAGCATGACAGCCGTTTCTCGCGGCTGCGCGAACTGCTCGGTGCCGACGCCCTGCCTGACGAGGCCTTCACCTTCTACTGCATCATCGGTGCGCAATTTGATGTCGATCCCGACGACGTCGACATCGGTGCGTTCTGCGACGGCGACGACGACGGCACCGGCCGCTATGTCGCCGCCACCGACGCCGACGCCCACTATGTGCGCGTCAATCTCGACCCCACACTGGCCGACGGCCGCTTTACGCTGGACCTGATTTTCCTGCCGGTGCTGGAGCTGCTGACGCCAGGCACGGCCACACAGGCCGCCGTGCAGGCGGATGCCGTGGCCGGGCGCCAGTTCATCCAGTGTGACTACCCGCCGATGGCGCTGTGCGATCCTTTCGAGGGTCGCGGCACCACGTTCCGCGCCGCCATGCCGCTGGGCGGGCTTGTGCAGCTGCGGCAACAGGGCAGCAACCAGTGGAGCGCCGGCAACTTCGGCTTCCTCGAGCCGCTGGACAGCGGCCCAGGGGCCTCCAGCGTGGCCGAGTCACTGGCCAGCGAAATCGGCCAGGGCTGTGCCACACGTCTCGTCACCACGCAGACCGGCGGCATGACCCAGGCCACCACCGGCGGCATCAATACCCGTTTCGGCATTTATGGTCCGCCCAATCCCTTCAATCGCCCGAGTGCGCCCACGAGTTGGCCGCCGGCACCCAATGTCGTCAATTTCCCGCTGGATGCCGCGCCGCTTGGCAGCCTGGGCGACAGCCGCTTCGGCAACGGCGTCTGGGATTTCAATGCCTACTGGGCGGCCCAGCATCCCGGCCAGATTGCGCCCAATGGCTGGAGCAACCTGAACCTTCCGCAGCGCTGGGAGGTCTATCAGTGGGAAATTGCCAACGCCAGCATTCCGCCCGCCGGCGTGCCGGCCCATCCGGCCGGTGCACTTGAGCGCAGGCTGATCACCGTCGCCGTGCTGAGCTGCAACGCGCTCGGCATGACCGGCGGCAAGAAGTCCGCCGTGGTGAACAGCCCGAACGGCTTCGCCAAGTTTTTCCTGAGCCGCCAGGCAGACGGGCCGCCGAATGCGGCCGCCTATGGCGAGTATGTGGGCTGGTCCGGTGACG
>DAIRDY010000190.1:0-2202 GCA_036795935.1 Moraxellaceae bacterium
GTGGGCGCTGATGTGCGGCCAGGTGCGCCGAATCACGGTGCGCATCGAGCAGATGGAGATTCCGCGCCAGTTCCTCGGCCGCAACTACGACCAGGACGAGGTCTATCGCGCCGAGTTCCAGCAGTGGGTGAACCAGCTCTGGCTGGCCAAGGATGCGCAGCTGGCCGAGCTGCACCAGCAGGCCTGAACGGCCCTGCCGGCAGATTGACCATCCGGTCCCGGCTGGTGGCGATTTCGCCACGTCGCCGTCACCGGCAGCCTGTCGGCCCCGGCTTGTGACGAGCGGCCCGGATTGCGAAGGTCGTCACAAAAGGCCGGCAGGATGCGTCGGCCCGGCCTGCCACGGACCCGGCGGCGACGGAACCTGATACATGGCACGGTGGCTACTGCTGATCCTGTTGTGCTGCGGCGTCCTGCCGGCGCAGGCGCGCGTGGCGCTGGCGCCGGGCGAGACCGCGCGCGCGGTGGCCGGCGAGATCCGCTTCCTGCGTGATGACGGTGGTCGCCTGACGCGCGACGAGGTGCTGGCCCGGCCGGCGGCCGACTGGCAGCGTAACCGTGACGAAGTGTTCAGCCATGGCTACAACAGTGCGGCCTGGTGGCTGCGCTTCGAGATCGGCAACGACAGCGCGCAACCGGTGCTGCGCCTGCTCGAGCTGGCCTATCCCGTGCTCGACGAGGTCGAGCTCTGGGTGCTCGACGGCGATGCGCTGAAAGCCCACTACGAAGTGGGCGACAAGCAGCCCTTCACCGCCCGCCCCATCCATCACCGTTATTTCCTGTTCCCGCTGAACCTGCCGCCCGAGGCGACGCAGACCGTGCTCTTGCGCGTGCGCTCGACCAGTTCGGTGCAGGCACCGCTGACGCTGTGGGAAGCCGGCGCCTATTTCGAGCACGACCAGGGGCGCATCATCAGCCAGGGCATCTATTTCGGTGCCATGGGCCTGATGGCCATCTACAGCTTCTTCGTGTTCATGGCGCTGCGCGAGCGCGTCTACCTCTACTACGTCGTGTACGTGGTCAGCATGCCGCTGTTCCTGGCCGGGCTGAACGGTTTTGCCTTCCAGTACCTGTGGCCGGAAGGCACGCAGTGGAATGACCGTGCGCTGATCATTTCACTGGCGCTCACCGTGCTGGCCGGCAGCCTGTTCACCGACCAGCTGCTGCACATCCGTGAGCGCCTGCCCCGCTTCCGGCCGGTGATTGGCGGCCTGTTGCTGGCGTCGTCGCTGATTGCCGTCGCGGCCTTCTTTGTCGGCTATGCGCTCCTGATTCGCGTGCTCATCGTGGTGGCGGTCATTGCCTGCGTCACCTTTCTCTCGGCCGGCGGCGTGCGCTGGTATCGCGGCGATGTGTCGGCGCGCTTCTACACCATTGCCTGGAGCACCATGCTGTTTGGCGGCATCGTGATGGCGCTGAACAAGTTCCAGCTCCTGCCGCAGAACTTCTGGACCGAGAATGCCACCCAGACTGGCTCGGCGTTCACGCTCATCCTGCTGTCGTTTGCCATGCTGGCGCGCATCAACGAGGAGCGCCGGCTGCGCTTCCAGGCCGAGCAGGAAGCGCGACTGTCCGAGCGCCGCGTGTTCATGGCGCAGACCCAGGCGCTGGAAGCCCAGCGCGAGGCCAACGAACAACTGGAATTGCGCGTGCAGGAGCGCACCAGCGAGCTGCAGCAGGCGAATGCCAAGCTGGAGGAGCTGAGCGCCACCGACCAGCTCACCGGCATCCGCAACCGGCGCTACCTGGACAAGGTGCTGGAGGAGGAGTTCCGGCGCAGCCAGCGCTACCGGCGTTCGCTGGCCGTGCTGTTGCTCGACATCGACCATTTCAAGCGCTTCAACGATGTCTGGGGGCATCAGGTCGGCGACGAATGCCTGCGCCAGGTGGCGCAGGTCATCCTGCGCGAGGTGCGCTCGCCCATCGACCATGCGGCACGCTACGGCGGCGAGGAGTTCTGCGTGGTGATGCCGGAGACCACGGCCGAGGGGGCACAGACCCTGGGCGAGCGCATCCGTGCCGCCGTCGAGGCCATGGACTTCCATGTGCGCGGCGAGCGCGTGCCGGTGACCATGAGCGTGGGCGTGGCGGCGATGATTCCGCCGGAAGTGGCCGACGTCGAGGCGCTGCTGCGCGCCGCCGACATGGCGCTCTACGATGCCAAGGGCGAAGGCCGCAACCGCGTCGTCGTCTCCGCCTGAG
>DAIRDY010000190.1:2302-4704 GCA_036795935.1 Moraxellaceae bacterium
CCGCCCAGGGCGGCAGCTTGGGCGTGACGCGCAGCAGGCGCGGGCGCGCCACCACCGGCAGGCCGTCGCGGTAGCGCGGATAGTCCTCGCCCTGTATCAAGGGCGCCAGATAGGCGCGGCAGGCCGGCGTGATGCCGAAGCCGTCGCGGCGAATGAATTTCTTCGGCAGTGTCACTTCGCGCCCGGCCGCCTTCGCCAGCGGCACCGGCACGATGTCCCAGTGCGGGTGCGCGCCGTGACGGCGCAGCCCGGCCATCACGCGGTGCTCGCCGGCCAGCGCCATCTGCACCGCCGCCACGCCCACCTGGAAGGCTTGTTCCACGTCCACGGCCGAGGCGATATGCCGTGCCGAACGCTGCAGGTAGTCGCTGACGGCAAAATGGCAGCGCAGCCCGAGCCGGCGCGACACGAGATCGGCAAGAAAGGGCGCGGCGCGGCCGGTATGCACGTTCAGCCGGTCCTTGCCGTGCGCGCCCTCGGCGGCGGGTGCCGGCGCCGGATTGTGCACGGCCAGGCCCTCGGCGGTGACCACCACGCAATAGCCTTCGCGCGCCACGGTGGCGCGCACGGCGGCGAGAAAGCGCGCTTCGTCGAAGGGCACTTCCGGCAACAGCAGCAAATGCGGTGCGCCACTGCCGTCGGCATTCTGGGCGAGCGCCGCGGCCGCGGCGATCCAGCCCGCGTGCCGGCCCATCACCTCCATCACGAACACCTGGGTCGAGGTCGCGCACATCGAGGCGACATCAAGGGCGGCTTCCTGCACGCCGACAGCGGTGTACTTGGCCACCGAGCCGAAGCCGGGCGAAAAATCCGTGCCCGCCATGTCGTTGTCCACGGTCTTGGGCAGGTGGATGACGCCCAGCGCATAGCCGGCACGCCGTGCCGCCTCCGCGACATGGGCGCTGGTGCCGGCCGAGCCGCCGCCACCGTTGTAAAGAAACCAGCGGATGTCGTGGGCGCGGAACACGTCGATCAGCCGTGCGTAGTTTTGCGGGTGCGAATCCGGCGTGCCGAGGGCATAGCGGCTGGAGCCGAAGGCGCCGCCCGGCGTCTGGCGCAGCGCGCGCCGTGTGGCGGCGGTTTCGGCGGACAGGTCGACCAGTTCTTCGCGCAGCGCCCCGAGAATGCCGTTGCAGCCGGCATAGACACGACCGACATGCGCGCGCGCGTCGTGCGCGGCCTGCATCACGCCGGCGGCGGTGGCGTTGATGACGGCGGTCATGCCGCCGGACTGCGCATAAAAAAGATTCGGCTTGTGCGGCATGGGCGTCATTTCTTCAGCGTGGCCAGCGGATCGTGGCGATTGAGCCGGCCGACGTCGCGCTCGGCAAACACCGGTGCACGCTTGGCGAGGCCGGCCATCACCGCCTCGGTCTGGTTGGGGCTTTGCAGCAGCGTGGCCTGCAGGCGCTCCTCGATTTCCAGGCCGCGCGCATCATCGCCATGCCAGCTGCTTTCCAGCAGCAGCTTGGCCAGGCTCACCGCCTGCGGGTTCTTGCCGGCAATTTCGTGCGCCAGTTCCCGCGCGGCGGCCAGCGGGTCGTCGCAGAGGCGGGTGACGAGGCCGATGCGCTCGGCCTCCGGCGCCTCGACGATGCGGCCGGTGAAGGCCAGCTCCTTGGCGACATCCAGCCGTACCAGGTCGCGCAGCGTCTGCGAGCCGCTCATGTCCGGAATCAGGCCCCACTTGATTTCCATCAGCGAGAGCCGCGTTTGCGGATGCGCGATGCGGATGTCGGCGCCCAATGCGATCTGCAGGCCGCCGCCGAAGACCACGCCGTGCAGCGCGGCAATCACCGGCACCGGCACGTCCTTCCATGCATAGCAGGGGCGCTGGTAGTAGTTCGGCCAGTGCCCGCCGCGGCCGTTGCCAAAGGCATCGCCGCCGAAGGCGGAGGGGTCGGTGAAGTTGGCGAGGTCGAGTCCGGCGCAGAAGGCGCGGCCTTCGCCGGAGAGCACGACGGCGCGGATGGAGCGGTCGGCCGTCACGCGTTCGGCGGCATCGGTCAGTGCTTCCAGCAGCGACATGCTGAGTGCATTCATCTTGTCGGGGCGGTTCAGGCGGACGTCGGCGACGTGGTCGGTGACGGTAAGGGTGACGAGTTCAGACATGGGCGCTCCGGCGAAGGCAGGGGCCGGCCTTGTGGCCGGCGGAAAATGCTTGGCCGGATGGTAACTGCATCCGCCGGCGGCGGGTTGACCGCAGACAAGCCGGCGCACGGGCCCGGGAAGACAGCGGCACGCCTTCCGGCAGGCCGACAGGACGGCGGCGCGGCGTAACAAAACGCGGCTGCAAGGCGCGGCGATTTCCCGGAAAATCCGCGGCCATCACCCCTTGTGCCGAGCCCTCGCATGCGCCGCCTCCTGCCCCTGCTGCTGCCCGTCCTGCTCTCCGCCTGCAC
>DAIRDY010000191.1:0-4671 GCA_036795935.1 Moraxellaceae bacterium
GTCCATGGTGATGCCGTTGCCGCGCGCCGGCCGGTTCAGCGTGATGCGCGCGATGCGGCCGGTGACGGCGTAGGTCATGGTCTTGAGCACAAGCTCGGGGGCGGTGTCGGGCGTGTCCATGCGGGCTCCTGGGGTGTTGCCGTGGGCTGATTGTGCAGTGGTCGTGCGGTGGTGGTTGCGAAGCGGCGTGCAGGCGCGGGCTCATTCGTGCCTGCACGACGGATCAGCTGTCGTCGGCGCGGCCGAAGTCGCCATGACGGCCGGCACCGTCGCGAAAGCGCGTGGCGCCGGCGACGGTCTCGCCCGAACGCAGTGTCTGCATGCCGAGCGCGAATTCCTGCGCCAGTGCCTCGGCCTCGCCCAGGCCCCACTGCGCGTGGGCGCTGGCGCGGTCGCTGCGCAGGCAGGCCTGCGGAAAGGCGGCGAGCTGCGCCGCCAGCGCTTCCGCCGCCGCCATCAGCTCGCCGCTGGCCACCACGCGGTTGGCCAGCCCGATGTGCAGGGCTTCGGCGGCGTCCACCGCGCGCCCGGTCAGCATCAGGTCCAGGGCGCGGCTCATGCCGATGGCGCGCGGCAGGCGCACCGTGCCGCCGTCGATCAGCGGCACGCCGAAGCGGCGGCAGAACACGCCGAACACCGCGCTGGCATCGGCCACGCGCAGGTCGCACCAGAGCGCGAGCTCCAGCCCGCCGGCCACGCAGTAGCCGGAGACGGCCGCGATCACCGGCTTCGACAGCACCATGCGGGTCGGGCCCATCGGGCCGTCGCCGTCGGGGTCGAGGCGGTTGGCGCGCGCCGGGTCGCCGGCCACGGCCTTGAGGTCGGCGCCGGCGCAAAAGTGGCCGCCGGCGCCGGTGAGGATGGCCACGGCCAGCGCCGGGTCGGCCTCGAAGTCGCGGAAGGCCCGGGCCAGCAGCGCGGCCGTGGGGCCGTCCACGGCATTGCGGGCCTCGGGACGGTTCAGCGTGACCACCAGCAGGGGCGGCCGGCGCTCGACAAGGACGGCGGTCATTCTTGATTACCAATAATGGCGTTGATTGCCATGCTGTGTAACATTACACTAAAAGTCAAATAGTGATTTCAGGTGTGACATTGCCGTGCAGCCCAATCCCCGTTCCCTGATCCTGAACCTGTTGCTGGCCGCCGAGGGCGAGCCCCTGCCGGCGCGCGAGGCGGTGGCCGCGGCCGCGCTCTTCGGCATCCGCGAGAACAGCGTGCGCGTGACGCTGGCCCGGCTGGCCGGCGCCGGCCTGATCGAGGCCGCCGGCCGCGGCAGCTATCGCCTGGGGCCGGCGGCCACCGGCCTCGCGGCCGATGTCGCCACCTGGCGCACGGCGCTTACGCGCCTGCGCGACTGGGACGGCGGCTGGATTGCCGTGCATGTCGGCAGCCTGGGCCGCAGCGACCGCGTGGCGCTGCGCGCCCGCGACCGCGCGCTGGCGCTGGCCGGCCTGCGCGAGCTGGAGCGCGGGCTGTTCCTGCGCCCGGACAACCTGGTGGGGGGCGTCGCCGCGCTGCGCGAGCGCCTGCACAAGCTCGGGCTGGATGACGGTGCCGCCGTCTTCGTCGCCCGCGACCTCGATGCCGCGCGCGAGGCGCGGGCCCGGGCGCTCTGGGATGGCGAGGCGCTCACCCGTGGCTACCACGAGATGCAGGCGCGGCTGGCCGACTGGCTGGCCCGCGCCCCCGAACTCGATCCCGAAGAAGCCGCGCGCGAATCCTTCCTGCTCGGCAACGAGGCCATCCGCCAGCTGGTGTTCGATCCGCTGCTGCCTGCGCCGCTGGTTGATGCCGAGGCGCGGCACACCTTCAGCGCGATGGTGCAGCGCTTCGACCGCGAGGGGCATGCCATCTGGCAGCAATTCCACCAGCAGGCGCTGTCGTCGCTGCCGGCCGCGCGCCTTTCCACCCATTGAATCGACGAGGCATGACATGACCACGATGCTGACGATCCCCGCGTCCGCGACGCCGACGGAGATGCCGGCCGAAACCCGCCGCAAGGTCACCGACCTGTTCACGCGCGACGAAATAAAGATGCTCACCGCGCGCTCCGATGCCATGGGCTTTCTTGCGGTCGGGTTTGCCTGGGGCGTGATCGCGCTCAGCTTTGCCGCCATGGCCTGGGCGAGCACGCAACCGCTCGTGGTCGCGCTGCCGGTATTCCTGCTCGGCATGGTGCTGCTGGCCGGGCGCCAGCTCGCGCTCGCCATCCTGATGCACGATGCCTCGCACGGCACGCTGTTCAAGACTAAATGGCTGAACGACGTGTTCACGGACTGGGTGTGCGCCCGGCCGATCTGGAACGACCTGAAAAAATACCGCGCCCACCATTTCATCCACCACACGAAAACCGGCCAGCCGGAAGACACCGACCTGTCGCTGGTGGCGCCCTTTCCCACCACGCGTGCCTCGCTCCGGCGCAAGCTGCTGCGCGATGTCAGCGGCCTTACCGGGATCAAGTTTTTTGTCGGCCGCTTCCTGATGGATGCGGGCTACATCAAGTGGACCGTGGCCAACGACATCGTGAAGCTGCCGCAGGCGGGCCGCACGCCGCTCGACGTGCTGCGCACCCTGGCCGGCAATGTCTGGCCGACGGCACTGGTGAACGGCCTGCTCTTTTTCGTGCTGTGGGCCGCGGGCCACCCCTGGCTCTATGCGCTGTGGGTGCTGGCCTACATGACGCCGTTCTCGCTGTTCGTGCGCATCCGCTCGCTGGCCGAGCATGCCTGCACCGAAAAGACCACCGACATGTTCCGCAACACGCGCACCACGCGCGCCGGCCTGCTGGCACGGGCCACGGTGGCGCCGATCAACGTCAACTTCCACATCGAGCACCACGTGATGGCCTCGGTGCCCTGGTTCCGGCTGCCGCAGATGCACCGCCTGCTGCGCGAACGCGGCGCACTGCCGCCGGCACCGGGCTATCTTGAGGTGCTGCGCCTGGTGTCGTCGGCGCCGCGCGTGAATTAGGCGCCGGCTGGAAATGCCGTGCATCAAGACGGCGCTGCCCGTTTCACGGGCGATGATGCAATAGCCGCCTGCTGAGGAGACCGCCATGAGTACCCCGTCCCGGACCTATCTTGCCGACACCCATGTGGTGGAAAACGTGTCGCGCGAACTCGGCGACATCAACCTCTACCGGCAGGACGCTGCGCTTGCCGAGGCTGTCGCGCGTGAAGGGGCGGCCGCCCATGTTGCCGGCATCGACGCCTTTGGCGCGCTCTGCGGCGCGGCCGACTACCTGCAGCAGGGCGCGCTGGCCAACCGCCATCCGCCGGAATTCGACACCCATGACCGCTTCGGCAACCGCGTCGACCTGGTCAGCTACCACCCGGCCTATCACCGCCTGATGCAGACGGCGATCGAGCACGGCCTGCACGCCTCGCCGTGGACCGCGCCCGGCCCCGGCGCGCATGTCGCGCGCGCGGCGAAATCCTATCTGCACACGCAGGTCGAGGCCGGTCACGGCTGCCCCGTCACCATGACGTTTGCCGCCGTGCCCTCGCTGCGCCTGCAGCCGGAGCTTGCCGTCCTGTGGGAGCCGAAGATCACCGCCCGCGTCTACGACCCGCGCAACCTGCCGGCGGAACAGAAAGCCGGCCTCACCGTCGGCATGGGCATGACCGAAAAACAGGGCGGCTCCGATGTGCGTGCCAACACCACGCGCGCGTATCCGCTGGGCGCCGGCGGTCCGGCGCAGCCCTACGAGCTGGTCGGCCACAAGTTTTTCCTGTCGGCGCCGATGTGCGACCTCTTTCTCGTGCTGGCGCAGGCGCCGGGCGGCCTGTCCTGCTTCCTGGTGCCGCGCTGGCGCCCGGACGGCAGCAAGAATCCGCTGCAGGTGCTGCGCCTGAAAAAGAAGATGGGCAATGTGTCCAATGCCTCCAGCGAGATCGAGTTGCGCGGTGCGCTGGGCTGGCTGGTCGGCGAGGAAGGCCGTGGCGTGCGCACCATCATCGAGATGGTCAGCATGACGCGCTTCGACTGCATGATCGGCTCCAGCGCCGGGTTGCGCATGGCCACCGCGCAGGCCATTCACCACTGCCGGCAGCGCGCCGCCTTCGGCCGCAAGCTCGTCGACCAGCCCTTGATGCAGAACGTGCTGGCCGATCTCGCGCTGGAAAGCGAGGCGGCGCTGACGCTGTCGCTGCGCATGGCGCGCGCCATGGACAGCCGTGCGGATGCGCACGAGGACGCATTCGCGCGCATGGCCACCGCCGTTGGCAAGTACTGGATCTGCAAGCGTGTGCCGCAGCATGCCTACGAGGCCATGGAGTGCATCGGCGGCAGCGGCGTGATGGAAGACAGCATGATGCCGCGGCTGTACCGCGAGGCGCCGGTGAATGCGATCTGGGAGGGCAGCGGCAACGTGCAGTGCCTGGATGTGCTGCGCGCGCTGGCCAGGACGCCGGCCGTGGCGGACGCCTTTTTTGCCGAGCTGGCGCGGGCGCGGGGCGGTCATGCGCTGCTGGATGCACAGGTGGCGGCGCTGCAGGCGGAATTCCGCCAGCCGGCCGACCTCGAGTTTCGTGCGCGCGACGTGGTGGACCGGATGGCGCTCTGCCTGCAGGCGGCACTGCTGGTGCAGCATGCGCCGGCGGTGGTGGCGGATGCCTTCTGTGGGTCGCGGCTGGCGGCGCGCAGCGTGCACAACTATGGCACGTTGCCGGC
>DAIRDY010000192.1:0-4650 GCA_036795935.1 Moraxellaceae bacterium
CGGCAAGACCGCGACCTTCATGCCCAAGCCGATGGTCGGTGACAACGGCTCCGGCATGCATGTGCACATGTCCATCTCCAAGGATGGCAAGAACCTGTTCGCGGGCGACCAGTACGCCGGCCTGTCCGAACTGGCCCTGTACTACATCGGCGGCATCATCAAGCACGCCCGTGCCCTGAACGCCATCACCAACCCGGCCACCAACTCCTACAAGCGTCTGGTGCCGCACTACGAAGCCCCGATCAAGCTGGCCTACTCGGCCCGCAACCGCTCGGCCTCCATCCGCATCCCGTTTGTCTCCAGCCCGAAGGCCAAGCGCATCGAAGCCCGCTTCCCGGATCCCGTGGCCAACCCGTACCTGGCGTTCGCCGCCCTGCTGATGGCCGGTCTGGACGGTATCCAGAACAAGATCCACCCGGGCGAGGCAGCAGACAAGAACCTGTACGACCTGCCGCCGGAAGAAGACGCCAAGGTGCCGACCGTGGCCGAAAACCTGGAGACGGCACTGGCCGCGCTCAAGGCCGACCACGAGTTCCTGCTGAAGGGCGGCGTGTTCACCAAGGAAATGCTGGATGCCTACATCGAGCTGAAGACCGAGGAAGCCCGTCTGGTCAGCACCCAGGTGCACCCGATCGAGTTCGAGCTGTACTACAGCTGCTGATCCGTTCGCGTACACGAGCTGTACACAAAGAGGCCCGCTTTTGCGGGCCTCTTTGCATTCTGCGTGCTTGCCGGTTCGCGCCGGAGGGCGGATGGGGATAAGCTCGGTCTCCCATAAGCTGCTCCGGAGACGGCCGATGTTCGCGTCCCGTTCCCTGGCCCTGCTGGCGGCACTGCTGCTGATGCCGCTGTCCGTGCAGGCCCAGATCTACAAGTACTACGACCAGAACGGCAATCTTGTGCTCACCGACGCGCCTCGCGAGGGGGCGGTCAAGGTCGAGACCGGGCCGGTGATGACCGTGCCTGCGCTCAAGGGCCGCGCGGCCGATCCGGCGGCCAAGCCTGCCGTGCCCGCGGCACCGGCTCCCAAGTATCTGGTGCTGCTCAACAGCCCGCCGCAGGATGCCACCTATCGTCGTGGTGGCGAGCCGGTGCCCATCGGGGTCACCGTCTCTCCCAGCCTGCAGCCGGGGCATCGCCTCGAGGTGCTGTTCGATGGCGTGGTGCAGCCGGACAACATCACCGAGCTCAAGATTGACGAAAACGTCGACCGTGGGGCGCATACGCTCTCGGCGCGCGTGGTCGATGCCGACGGCAAGGTGCTGGCGAACTCGCCCGGCGTCACCATCCACGTGCAGCAGGCCTCGCGCATCAAGCCAAAGTGAGTGCCGGTCGCCCGGCCTCTTGTTCCGTCCCGGCAGGTGCAGGCAGGATGTCGGCGCCTGCCGGAGACCTGCATGAACCCGCCCCTCGCCATCCGTCCTGCCGATATTTCCCGCCTGCCGCCCGCGCCTGATGCCCTGAACGCATTGCTTGCCGCCGATCCGGCGCTGGCGGGGCTCGCCAGCGACCCTGCCTGGGGCCGCGTCTGGCTGGCCAGCGACTATGCGCTGGGTGTGGTGCAGCGTGACCCCGGGGCCGCTGCGCTTGTCCATGCCGGCGCGCCGGCCGGGCGTGTTGCCGCACTGGCGGCTGCCGCTGCGGCCTGTTCCGACGAAGCCGCGCTGATGCCGTTGCTGCGCCGCGCCCGCCAGCGCGAGATGCTGCGCTGGATCTTTCGCGACGTGAACGGCCTGTGCACGGTGGGCGAGCTCACCGCCGAGCTCTCTGCCTTTGCCGATGCCTGCATCGAGATTGCGCGTGCCCATGCCCATGCCGCCGTTGCCGCCGTGCACGGCGAGCCGCTGGATGCCGCCGGCCGGCCGCAGCCCCTGTGCGTGATCGGCATGGGCAAGCTCGGTGCCAACGAGCTCAACCTGTCTTCCGACATCGATCTCATCTTCGCCTATCCGGAAAACGGCGAGACGGCAGGGCCGGCCGTCATCAGCAACCAGGAATTCTTCGTTCGCGTTGGCCAGCGCATCATCCGCCTGCTCGACACCGTCACCGGCGACGGCTTCGTGTTCCGTGTCGACATGCGCCTGCGGCCCTGGGGCGACGGCTCGGCGCTCGCCAGTTCCTTTGCGGCCATGGAGACCTACTACGAGCAGCATGGCCGCGAATGGGAGCGCTATGCGCTGATCAAGGCGCGCATCTGTGCCGGCGACATTACGGCCGGCCAGGCACTGATGCAGTCGCTGCGGCCTTTCGTGTTCCGCCGCTACATCGACTTCGGCGCCTTCGAGTCCTTGCGCGAAATGAAGGCCATGATCGAGCGCGAGGTGCGGCGCCGCGGCATGGACGGCAACGTCAAGCTCGGACGCGGCGGCATCCGCGAGGCCGAGTTCATCGTCCAGGCCTTCCAGCTCATCCGCGGCGGCGTCGACAAGCGCCTGCAGCAGCGCGAACTGTTGCCGGTGCTGGCGCTGCTCGGCGAGACCGGGCTGCTGCCGCCGGAAGCCTGTGCGGCACTGGCCGAGGCCTATCTTTTCCTGCGCCAGGTCGAGCACCGGCTGCAGATGCTGCACGACCGCCAGACCCAGGACCTGCCCACGGGCGCCGGCGAGCGCGCGCGGCTGGCGCAGAGCCTCGGTTACGACGGCTGGGATGCCTTCCTGGGCGCCCTCGAGCGCCACCGCGCCTGTGTCGAGCAGCATTTCCACGACGTGATTGTTGCCCGCGAGGACGCCGGCGAGGGCGCGCCCCCGGATGCCGCTGCCGCACTGTGGCAGGCGCCGGCCGAAGAGCTGCCTGCGCTCTGCAGGGCGGCCAGCTTTCGCGAGGGAGAGGAAGCGGCGCACCGGCTAGAGGGCCTGCGCGCGAGCCGTGTCGTGCAGTCGCTGCAGGCGGTCGGCCGCGAGCGCCTGAACCGGCTGATGCCCTTGCTGCTCGCGGAATGCCTGCGCCAGGACGTACCGGACACCGCTCTCGCGCAGTCGCTGCCGCTGGTGGAGTCGGTGTTGCGCCGCTCGGCCTACATGATGCTGCTGGTGGAGAACCGTGCCGCCTTGCGCCGGCTGGTCGACCTCTGTGCCGTGAGCCCCTGGATTGCCGGCGAGCTCGCGCGCTATCCGGTGCTGCTCGACGAGCTGCTGAATGCGGCGACCTTGTTTGCGCCGCCCGGCAAGGCCGAGCTCGCGGCCGAACTGCGCCAGGTGTTGCTGCGCCTGCCCGAGGACGATCTCGAGGCGCAGATGCAGGCCCTGCGCATCTTCAAGAAAGGCCACGTGCTGCGCGTGGCCGCGTCCGACATCACCGGCAGCCTGCCGCTGATGAAGGTCAGCGACTACCTGACCTGGATTGCCGAGGCCGTGCTCGAAGAAGTGTTGTGGCTGTCCTGGCGCGCGCTCACCGCGAGGCACGGGGTGCCGCGGCGAGCCGACGGCGAGCCCTGCAACCCGGACTTCATCGTTGTCGGCTACGGCAAGCTCGGCGGCATCGAGCTTGGCTACGGCTCCGACCTCGACCTCGTGTTCGTCCATGACGCCAGCGCCGACGGCGAGACCGACGGCGAGCGGCCGCTGGACAACGCCACTTTCTTCGCCCGCCTCGGGCAGAAGATCATCGCCTTCCTCACGGCGGCCACCAGTGCCGGCCTGCTCTACGAGGTCGACATGCGCTTGCGGCCCTCGGGCAATGCCGGGCTCTTGGTCAGCTCGCTCGGTGCTTTCCGCCGCTACCAGGAGGAAAAGGCCTGGACCTGGGAGCACCAGGCGCTGGTGCGGGCGCGGGTGGTGGCCGGCGATCCGCGGCTGGCCGCGGCCTTTGATGCCGAGCGCCATGCGGTGCTGGCACGGCCGCGCGATGCCGGGCAGTTGCGCCGGGAAGTGGTGGAGATGCGCGACAAGATGCGTGCCCACCTCTCCTCCGAAGCTCCCGGCAAAAAGCAGTCGGGCTTCGACCTCAAGCACGACCGCGGCGGTATCGTGGATATCGAATTTATGGTGCAATACGCCGTCCTGGCGTGGGCACACGAATCCCCTGAGCTGACCCGCTACCCCGACAACGTCCGCATCCTTGAAGGCCTGGCCAACCTTGGCCTTCTCCCTGCCGATGCGGCCGCCGGACTCAGGGATGCCTATCTGCAATACCGTGCCCGCGGTCACCGTCTCGCGCTCAGCCATCGCGATGCCCGTGTCAACGACGACGAGTTCCTCGCCGAACGCGCCCTCGTCACGCACTGGTGGAATGCGCTGCTGGGCGATGGCGGTTCAGGCTCAACATCAACCGAGTAGCGGCGGGCCCTGTCATCCCGCGTGGAGTTTTGAAAATGTCGATGGCTGATCGCGACGGCGTGATCTGGTATGACGGCGAAATGGTGCCCTGGCGCGATGCCAAGACCCATGTGCTGACCCACACCCTGCATTACGGCATGGGTGTCTTTGAAGGCGTGCGTGCCTACGAAACCGAAAGCGGCACGGCGATTTTCCGCCTGCAGGAACACACCAACCGGCTGTTCGATTCCGCGCACATCATGAACATGAAGATCCCCTTCACCAAGGAGGAGATCAACGAGGCGCAGCGCGCCGCGGTGCGCGAGAACAACCTGCCGGCCGCCTACCTGCGCCCGATGGTGTTCCTCGGTTCCGAAGGCATGGGCCTGCGTGCCAC
>DAIRDY010000193.1:0-1091 GCA_036795935.1 Moraxellaceae bacterium
GCCATGATGACCGACGACAGCGTCACCAGCACCAGCAGCTTGCCGGTGCTGGCCACCGCCGCCGCGCCGGCGATGCCGAGCAGCACGCCGATGAGGCAGCCGGCCACGGAAATGATCACCGCCTCGAGCAGGAACTGCAGGCGGATGTCGGCGGGCCGCGCGCCGATGGCCATGCGGATGCCGATCTCGCGCGTGCGCTCGGTGACCGACACCAGCATGATGTTCATGATGCCGATGCCGCCGACGATCAGCGAGATCGATGCGATGGCGCCCAGCATGAGCGACATCACCGCCGTGGTTTCGGCGGCGGTGTTGGCGAGCGCGGTGAGGTTGCGCAAGGTGAAGTCGTCATCCTGGTCCTCGTCAAGCCGGTGCCGCTCGCGCAGCAGGGCACGCATGTCTTCCTCCACCCGCGGCATCGCCTCCTCGCTTTCGGCCTGCACCATGATCATGCGCAGCGAGTCGCGGAAGCGCGAGCCCTGCAGGCGGCGCTGCGCGGTGGTCAGCGGCACCACGATGGTGTCGTCCTGGTCGCGGCCGTCGAGGCTCTGTCCCTTCGGCGCCAGCACGCCGATCACGACAAAGGGCTGGTTGCGGATGCGGATGGTCTCGCCGAGCGGGCTGTCACCACCAAACAGGTTGTCGACGATCTGCTGTCCGACCAGCGCCACCTGCGCGCCGGTGCGCAGCTCGCCGTCGTCGAAGGCATAACCTTCCACCACGCGCCAGTCACGCAGCGCGAGAAAGTCGGCATTGCTGGCGGTGATCTGCGTGTTCCAGTTGCTGGTGCCATACACCACCTGGCTGTTGATGACGAGCAGCGGCGCCATGTACTTCACGCCGGGAACACCGGCCAGCGCCTGCGCATCGCCCAGGGTCAGGTTCTGGCCGCCGCCGAAGCCGGAGCGCACGCCGCTGGCGCTGGTCGAGCCCGGCATCACGATGAACAGGTTGCTGCCCATGCTGGCGATGGAGTCCTGCACCTGGCGCTGCACGCCGGCGCCGATGGCGAGCATGAGGATGACGGCGCCAACGCCGATGATCATGCCGAGCATGGTGAGGAAGCTGCGCAGCCGGTTGGCGCGCATGGC
>DAIRDY010000193.1:1191-4638 GCA_036795935.1 Moraxellaceae bacterium
TCGGCCTCGTGCGTGACCAGCACCAGCGTGATGCCGTCCTCGCGGTTGAGCGCGCCGAACAGCGCCATGATTTCCTCGCTGGTGTGGGTGTCGAGGTTGCCGGTGGGCTCGTCGGCCAGGATCAGTGCCGGCCGGTTCACCAGCGCGCGCGCAATCGCCACGCGCTGCTGCTGGCCGCCGGAAATCTGCGCCGGCAACGCATCGAGACGATGACCGAGGCCGACGCGTGCGAGCATTTCGGCGGCACGCGCGCGGCGTTCGGCAGCCGGCACGCCGGCATACACCAGAGGCAGTGCCACGTTCTCCGCGAGCGTGGTGCGCGGCAGCAGGTTGAAGCCCTGGAACACGAAGCCGACAAAGCGGTTGCGGATGGCGGCGAGCCGCGTGACATCGAGCGCGCCGACATCCTCGCCGTTGAGCACATAGCGGCCGGCCGTGGGCGTGTCCAGGCAGCCGAGGATGTTCATGAACGTGGACTTGCCGGAGCCCGACGGGCCCATCACCGCCACAAACTCGCCCCGGTTAACGTCGACATCGAGCCCCTGCAGGATGTGCACGGGGCCGGCGCCGGAGTCGTAATCCTTGCGCAGGCCGGCGACGTGAATGACGCGCTCGCTCATGCCCGCCTCACATGCCGAAACGCAGGCCGCGCGGCTGCGGACCGCCGGCCTTGAGCGCGGCGTCGCTCAGCTCTTCGACCACCACGCGGTCGCCGGCCTTGAGTTCGCCACCGGTGATTTCGGTGTGGCGGCGGTCGGTGATGCCAGTCTTCACGCGCACTTCGTGCAGGCGGCCGTCGCGCAGCACCAGCACGCGCCCACCGCCACCGGCGGCACTGCGGCGCGGGCGCCGGGCCTCGCCGTCTGCACTGCCGTTGCCGCTGCCGTTGCCATTAGCGGCGCCGTTGCGCGACTCGCCAGCGGCGGCGCCATTGCCGTTGCTGCGGGCCGGCGTCGCCGCTTCCTCGGCGGCCACCACCAGCGTCTCGTCCGCCGGCTTGAAGCGCAGCGCGGCACTCGGCACGCGCAACACGTCGGGCTTTTCCTGCACGCGGATGTCGACGTAGGCCGTCATGCCGGGCAGCAGTTTCTCGTCCGGGTTTTCCACTGCCACCACGACGTTGTAGGTGACGACATTGGATTCGGTCTTGGGATTGAGGCGGATCTGCTTCACCTTGCCGCTGAAGCGCTGGCCCTGGAAGGCGTCGACGCGGAAGCTCACCGGCAGGCCGACGTTTATCTGGCCGATGTCGGCCTCGGCAAAGTAGGCGTCGATCTGCATTTCACGCAGGTCTTTCGCAATCTTGAACAGCTCGGGCGTGTTGAAGCTGGCGGCGACGGTCTGGCCGGCATCCACCGCGCGCAGCACGACCACGCCGGACACCGGCGAGCGGATCACCGCATAAGCGAGATTGGTGCGGTCCTTTTCCACCTGGGCGCGCGCTTGCGTGACGCGGGCCTCGGCATCGCGCACGGCCTGCTCGGCCTTGTCACGCTCCTGCTGCGACACAAAGCCTTCCTGCACCAGCGGCGCGAGGCGCTCCAGATCGCTTTTCGCCAGCCGCAGCGCCGACTGCGCCGAAGCGAAGTTGGCCTCGCTCTGCGCGAGCGCGGCACGCAGCAGCGCGTCATCAAGCTGCATCAGCACCTGGCCTTCGGCGACGCGGTCGTTGAAGTCGGCATGGATGGCGGTGATGGTGCCCGAGACCTGGGTGCCGACGCTGACCAGCGTCACCGGGTTCAGCGTGCCGTTGGCCGACACGCTCTGCGCCAGCGCGCCGCGGTCGACGGCTTCAGTGACAAAGCGCGCCAGCGGATCGGGCCTCTCGCGCAGCAGCAGCCAGGCCGCGAGCGCGGCCACGCCAAGCGCCGTCAGCAGGAAGGCGGGGGAGCGCAGCAGGGCGGGCAGGGCAATCTTCATGGGGCGGACTCGGCGGATGCGTCATTCAGGGAGAGGCTGGCGGCGCCCAGCGTGCCGGTGGCGCGGGCCAGCGTGATGCGGGCGCGGGCCCAGTCGTAGCGCGCCTTGACCTGCTGCTGGCGGGCGCTGGCGAGCGTGCTTTGCGCGTTCAGCACATTGATGAGGTCGCCGAGGCCGGCCTGGTAGCGCGCGCGCGAGGCACGCAGCGATTCCTCGGCGGAAGCGGCAAGGTCGTCGCTCGCGGCCAGCTGTGCGGTGACGGTGCGCAGGCTCTGCCAGGCCTCCCAGACCTCCTGTGACACCTGCTGGCGCAGGCGCTCGGCCTCGTTGCGCGCCAGCTCCAGCTGGCTCTGCGCCAGGCGGATGCCGGCGGCACGCTGGCCGCCGGTATAGAGCGGAATGTTCAGGCTCACGCCGACCGAGCCTGAGTCGCTGCTGCCGTCGTCGTTGCGGCTCCAGCCCTGGCGCGCCGACAGGCGCAGGTCGGGGCGGTCGGCGGCACGGGCCTGCTCGAGGCTGGCGTCGGCGGCGGCCACGCGCTGCGCCTGCGCGGCCAGATCAGGGCGCCGGCGCTCGGCCTCCTCCAGGAAGGGCGCCAGCGCCGGCAACACCGGGTCGGCCGGGAAGGCATCGGGGGCCGCGAGGTCCAGTGCGGTGGCGGCCGGCAGGCCGAGCACGATGGCGAGCTGGCCGCGCGCCAGTTGCTGTTCGCCCTCGCGCTGCAGGCTGGTGAGCCTGGCCTGTGACAGTGCGGTCTGCGCCTGCAGCAGGTCCTCGCGGGTGGCAACGCCGACGCGCTGGCGCACACCGGCCGCGCGCAGGGTCTCGGCGGCGGCGGTCTCCGCCTCGCGGCTGGCCTCAAGCGCCGCGGCACTGGCAAACCACTGGTAATAGGCATCGACCGCCAGCCGCGTCACGTCCTGGAAGGTGGCATCGCGGCTGGCCTGCACCGCGGCCAGCGTCAGCTCGGCCTGGCGGCGGGTGGCGGCACGGGCGCCAAAGTCGTAGAGCAGCCAGCCGAGGGCGACATCGGCGCTGGTCTGGTCTTCGCTGGCCGGCGTCACGCCGTCACCGAAGCGGCGGGTCTGGCCGACCGAGGCATCGAGCGTGGGCCGGTAGGCGGCGCGCGCGCTGTCCAGCCGCGCCGCCTGCGCCTCGGCATTCAGCCAGGCGGCGCGCGTGGCCGGGTTGCGGCAGAGCGCGAGGCGCACGACATCGGCCAGTGCCAGCGGCGACGCCGGCAGCGCACAGTCGGCCGGCACGGGAGCCTGCGGCACGGCGACCACCGGCAGCGCCGGCAGCAGGCCGAGCAGGGCGACGAGGACGAGCGGGCGACAGGGCATCAACAACAGTCTCGGGCGTAAGGGCGACAATGGCGCGCCATGTCATGGCGCGCGGCAGCAACAGCAGGCATGAAACGTGGCACGCGGGCGGTGGCCGGGCGCGGGCCTTCCTTCGTTGCCGGCGCATTCAGGGAAGGCTATCACCGCGAGGTGACAACTCCCCGTATGACAGCCGTAACGCGCC
>DAIRDY010000194.1:0-4629 GCA_036795935.1 Moraxellaceae bacterium
TTCATGACGCCACCTCCACCCGCACTTCGCGGAACATGCCGGTGTCCATGTGCATCAGCAGGTGACAGTGGAAGGCCCAGCGCCCCAGGGCATCGGCGGTGACGCGAAAACTGCGGCGCGTGCCCGGCGGCATGCTGATGGTGTGCTTGCGCACGAGAAAGCGCCCCTCCTCGTCCTCGAGATCGCTCCACATGCCGTGCAGGTGGATGGGGTGTTCCATCATCGTGTCGTTCACCAGCACGATGCGCAGGCGCTCGCCATAGGTCAGGCGCAGCGGCTCGGCGCTGGCAAACGGAATGCCGTCGAACGACCAGACATAGCGCTCCATGTGGCCGGTCAGGTGCAGCTCGATGCTGCGCGAGGGCTCACGGCCGTCCGGATCGGCAAAGGCGCTTTTCAGGTCGGCATAGCTGAGCACGCGGCGCTGCTCCGGCCGGTCGCCCGGACGCAGGCCGATGCCGGGATCGGCCAGCCGCGGCGCCGGCGCCATGGTCTGCATGTCGACAAAGGGATTGCGTGTTTCGCTGGCCGGATGCCGCAGTGCAGCGGCCGCGACGGCGGCATGTCCGGCATGTCCGGCATGCGCCGCCTGCGCAGCGGCCATCATCGCGTGATGGTCATGATGGCCGTGATGCGCATGATCCTGCGGCAGTGGCGCCGGCTCCTGCGCTGCCGCCGGCACGCCATGACCGGCATGGGCATCGCTGCCGCTTCCGGCGGTGGCGGCCGTGCCGTGTCCGGCATGCCCGCCATGCCCCATGTCGTCCATGGTCAGCAGCGGGCGCGGGTCGAGTGCCGGCACGGCGGCCACCAGCCCCTGCACGGTGGCCAGCGTGGCGCGCGCATAGCCGGTGCGGTCCATGCTCTGCGCAAAGATCGTGCAGGCATCGGCCTGGGGCGTGACGATCACGTCAAGGGTTTCGGCCACGCCGAGACGGAATTCCTCCACCTCCACCGGCTGCACCGGCTGGCCGTCGGCCGCGATCACCGTGAAGCGGTGGCCGGGGATGCGCACGTCGAAATAGGTCATGGCCGCCGCATTGATGAAGCGCAGGCGCACGCGCTCGCCGCGCCGGAACAGGCCGGTCCAGTTCGCGGCCGGCGTGTGGCCGTTGACGAGATAGGTGTAGGTGGCCGCCGACACGTCGGCGAGGTCGGTCGGCGTCATGCGCATGGTGCCCCAGGCACGGCGGTCGGCCCAGGTCGCGGCCCAGCCCTGGCGTTTCACGTCGCGGAAAAAGTCGCCCACCGTGCGCTGGTGATGGTTGTAGTAGGTGCCCTGCTTTTTCAGGTTGGCGAGGATGCGGTGCGGATCGGTGTCGCTCCAGTCGGAAAGCACGATGGCATGGTCGCGCTCATAGGCATGCGGCTCGGGCGCGCGCGGCGCGACGATGAAGGCACCATACAGCCCGCGCGCTTCCTGCATGCCGGAATGGCTGTGGTACCAGTAAGTGCCGCTCTGGCGCAGCGGGAAGCGGTAGGTGAAGGTCTCGCCCGGAGGGATGCCGTGGAAGGAAAGACCGGGCACGCCGTCCATGTTGGCGGGCAGCAGGATGCCGTGCCAGTGGATGGACGTGTCCTCGCGCAGGTGGTTGGTCACCCGCAGCTCGAGATCGTCGCCTTCGCGGAAGCGCAGCACCGGGGCCGGCAGCGAACGGTTGACGGTGATGGCGGTGCGCCGGCGGCCGGTGAAGTTCACCGCCTGCTCGCCAATGGCAAGTTCCACCACCTTTTTTGACGGTGCGTCGGCGGCGGTCGCCGTGTTGACGGCATGGCCGCGCACCGGCCAGCCCAGACCGAGCGCCAGCCCGGTGAGCGCCGCGCCCTCGACAAAGCGCCGGCGCGTGCACGACGGCCCGCGGCCGCCGGAAAAATCGGAATCTGTCATGACCTGATCCTCGCAAGACCGCACGCCGTGGTGCGGACAGGAAACGGGAAACGCAACGAGCGGGATCAGGCGATGATGGGAGGGCGCAGCGGCAGGTCGGAACGCACAGAGGGATAGGCGGCGATAGTGTCCGGGCAGACAACCGCCAACGGTGGCGCCAGGCTCGCGAGCACGGCCGGCAGCAGGGCCGCCGCGGCCGTACAGGCGCAATCACAGAGTCCGGGGGCGCAGCAGTCGGCCGATTCAGCAGCGGCCTCGGCCACTGCATCAACGCTCACTTGCACGGCCGCCGCGTCCACCTCGTGACACCCCGCCTGGGCCTCGGCTTCGGCGACGGGAGCATCGGGCAACGGCATGGCATGGGCATGCATGGCCGGCGGCAGCAAGCCGTTCAGCAGCAGGGCAAATGCCAGGACAAGACGCAGCAGCAGGGAGTTCATGCGCGCATTCTGCGCGCATCAAACCAGGCGCCGCAAGCTTGCAGCCATGGCAAGGTTGCGGCGCCTTGTCTTCGCGCGGCCGGCTCAGGACACGGCGCGGTAGTCGCGCAGGTCCAGACGCATCTGCCGTGCGTACTGCGTGGCAAAGCCCGGGTACATGGTGGCGTTGTAGCCGTCGGCGGTCAGGTACCAGCTCTTGCAGCCCGAGTTCCAGTTGGTGCGCGCCAGCCGCGCCTGGATGTCGCGGTTGTAGCGCGCCTGCACCTCGGGCTTCACGTCGAGAAAGCGCAGGCCTTTTTCCAGCAGGCCGACAATCGCCGTCACCGCGTAGTCGATCTGCGACTCCATGTAGACCAGTGCCGAGTTGTGGCCGGGACCGGAGTTGGGCCCGAAGGTCAGGAACAGGTTGGGATAGCCGGCCACGTTGATGCTCTTGTAGGCCTGCGCCCCGCGCGACCACTCGGCGCCCAGCTCGCGCCCGCCGAGACCGCGCACCGGAAACGGCGTGCCCGCCTTGCAGACATCGAACCCGGTGGCGAACACGATGCAGTCCACGCGGTGTTCCACGCCTTCGGCCGTGCGTATGCCCTGCGGCGACAGCGTGGCAATCGGCCAGGTAATCAGCTTGCAGTTGTCCTTCTGCAGCGCGGGGTAATAGTCGTTGGACACCAGCACGCGCTTGCAGCCGATGCGGAAATCGGGTGTCAGCTGGCGGCGCAGCCAGGGATCGGCCACCTGCCGGTGCAGATGTGCCCGCCCCACCCGCTCGACCACGGCCGTCAGCGGCGAATGCCAGATCAGGCCCAGCGCCATGGACTCGTGCCCCCAGTACAGCGCCTCGCGCAAGGCGGCTTGCGCGGCCGGCAGGCGACGGAACAGCGCCTTCTGCCAGTCGGGCGCGGTGAAGTCCGGGCGTGGCAGCACCCAGCCCGGCGTGCGCTGGAACACCTTCACGGCGGCCGCCGTCTTCACCAGTTCCGGAATGATCTGCACCGCACTCGCGCCGGTGCCGATCACGGCCACGCGCTTGCCGCGCATGTCGTAGCCATGGTCCCAGCGCGCGCTGTGGATCTTGTGGCCCTCGTAGCGCTCGATGCCGGGCAGGGCCGGAAAGCTCGCGTTCGACAGCGGGCCTGCCGCCATGATGACGGTGCGCGCGCGCAGCGGCGCACCGCCGTCGATGTCGGCCTGCCACTCGCCGGCGGCCTCGTCGAAAGCCAGCGCGCGGACGTTGCAGCCGAAGCGGATCAGGGGGGCCAGCGCAAAGTCGTCCACCAGCCGGTGGATGTAGCCAAGGATTTCCGCGCTGCCGGAAAAGCTGCGCGACCAGTCCGGGTTCTGCGCAAACGAATACGAATACAGGTTGGAGGGAATGTCGCAGGCAGCGCCCGGATAGGTGTTGTCGCGCCAGGTGCCGCCCACGGCCTGCGCCCGCTCGGCAATCACGATGTTGTGGATGCCGGCCTGACGCAGGCGGATGGCCGCCCCCAGGCCGGCAAAGCCGGCGCCGATGACGAGCACGTCGGCAACAGCGCTGTCGCGCGGCACGCTCACGGGCGTGCGCCGTTTCTTCGGGGTCATGGCAACAGTGTTCATGCGGCAGGCTTCCAGGTGATTTCGTGCACCCAGCTCGGCACCCGCGGCAGCAGGCGGCGCGGAATGCGGTCGATAAGGCGCACGGTGGCATCCACCGGCAGGTGGTAATAGCGGTTGTCGCGGTTCACCATCACCACGCCGTGACGGCGGATGACCTGGAACCAGGGATTGCGCCGGCCCTCCTTCGTGCGGCCGCCGATCTTGCCGAACTTGCGCATCACCTCGTAGAGCTTTTCCTCGGGCAGGCCGAGTGCAATCAGGTTGTCGCGCATCTTGTTCAGCAGCGGGAAATACGCGGCCACGCCGAGCAGGAGGCGCGGGTCGACCAGCGGCCCCATCATCTGCACGAGCTCGATGAAGTTCTTGTTGTAGCCCTGCTGCTCCATCACCGTGAAGCCGACACCGAGATGCCGCGCCTCGTCCTCGTTGATCTTCGCGAACGCGGCATGGCAGACCGGGTCGTCCACCGTCTCCAGCAGGAACTTGCAGAGCGCGCCGTCGAGCGCGATTTCCAGCATGGGAATGACGGCGCCCAGCACATAGAACGGCATGTCGTCGGCATAGCGGTCCAGCCACTCGATGACCAGGCGCAGGTTGTTGTTCGGCTCCGGCAGCACGCCGTCTTCCAGCATGCCCCAGCGCTGCATCAGCGCCATCTCGGCATTGGCGTGGCGCTGCTCCTCGGCATGGAAATAGGTGTAGATC
>DAIRDY010000195.1:0-4627 GCA_036795935.1 Moraxellaceae bacterium
GCTATGGGATGACCGGGGGGACGCCCAACAAAAAGCCCCGCAGGGCGGGGCTTTTTGTTGGCGCAGGCGCTTCAGTGGTGGTGACCGCCCGGGCCGTGCACATGGCCGTGCTCCAGCTCTTCGGCGGAAGCGGCGCGCACTTCCATCACCTTGACGTCGAAGTGCAGGGTCTGGCCGGCCAGCGGGTGGTTGCCGTCGACGGTGATGTTGTTGCCTTCGACATTGGCCACCGTGATGACCTGCATGCCGTATTCGGTCTGGGCATGGAACTGCATGCCGACTTCAATGGTGTCGACGCCCTGGAACATTTCCTTGGGCACGACCTGCAGCAGGGCGTCGTTCTTCTCGCCGTAGCCTTCCGCCGGGGCAATGCTGACCTTGAAGCTGTCGCCGACCTGCTTGCCGGCCAGTGCGTCTTCCAGGCCGGGGATGATGTTGCCTGCGCCGTGCAGGTAGGCCAGGGGCTCACCGCCGACCGAGCTGTCGATGACGGTGCCGGTGTCGTCGGTCAGCGTGTATTCGATGAGGGCAACGACGTTGTTCGCAATTTGCATGATGGGAGAAACCTTGGGTGCGGGCGGTAGTGCCATGGCCGGCATGATACCGGACTCGGCGCCCAGGGTCTTGCCCCAAGTTGCCGCGATTCCGGCACCTGTCCGGAATAGCTCACTCTTAAATCAATCACTTACGTCGTGATTGATTCGCGACCCGGCCGTTCTTGGCCGGGAAACAGCCTGCTGAAAGCCATTTTCAGCAGGCTGTTAAGGGAAGTGGTGGCGCCAGCCCAGGCTGATCTCCTGTACATGGTCCCCGGGCCAGTGCTCCTGCTGCCACGCGAAGCGCAGCGCATCATGCCGGCCCAGCGGCACATTCACCTCTGCCTGGCCACGGTAACGGTATTCCCCGCCCTCGAAGCGCAGGCCGTCGGCCATCACGTTCAGCTGCGCGGCGCGGTGGTACCAGAGCAGTCCCAGGCTGCCGCCGGCCGCCGGGGCGATGAAGCGCGGGTGGCCGGATTCGTGTTCGGCACGCAGCGATGCCAGCGCATAGGGCTGGACCGGGCCCCAGCGCCAGGACAGGCCGGCGCCGCCCTGCACGAAGCTGGCGAGTGCACGTTCGTCCTGTGCCGGAACGCGTTCCCAGCCGGCCTGCACGAACCACGACAGCGGCTTGATGAAGGCGTTGCGTGGCGACAGCGAACGGATGTTCACCAGGTCGAGGCTTTCCAGCTTGAGCGAGGACGACTCGCTGTGTCGCAACCGCACGCTGAGGCCTTCGATCTGCGCGCCATTCAGGAAGCCGTCAGGATTGTCGATGAGGTCGTGATAGGTAAAGCGGTAGCCGATTTCGCTGAAATTCTCCGTACCAAGCCGGCCGCCGCCGAGGGTGAACATTTGCGTGTCATGGCCGTTCTCCGGCGGTGCCGGCGGCGGGATGGTCACGTCCGGTGCCGGCGTCGCCTGCATGGCGTAAAGCAGCTGGATGCCGATCTCGGCGCTCGCATCGCTGCGTTCCTTCTTGCGCTCCCTGAAACGCAGCGTGCGCAAGGCGGTACGCGCCATCAGGTGCTGGCGGTCCGCGGGCTGGGCCAGGAACTCCTCCGCGCGCGGGAAGGCGGGGTCCCTGAGCAACTGCCTGGCCAGTTTCTGTTCCTGCGGCGTCAGCACATCAATGTCGGCCTGCAGCTCCGAGGCCTTCGACGGGCGATAGACCCGCTCGCTGATCAGGTCGTGCCGGTAGAGCGTGCGCACGGTGTTCACCGGCTCTTCCGTGATTCGCAGACCCTGTATGACATTGCTTTCGGGCAGCGCCACGTCGATCAGTTCCAGCAGCCGGAACGAGCAGTTCTCGTCAAAAAAGTAGTAGTCGAAGTTGATGTCGCGCAACTCCCAGAGATGGTCGACAAGCCGGTTGATTTGCGCTGGTTCGAGCTTCAGCGTGTATTCCCAGATGTCGCGGTTCTCGAGGTTGGAGTACTCCTGGATCTTGCTGACATAGGGCACGATCGAAAAAAGGCCGGGGTAGCCGCCGGCCAGCCCGCGCCACACATAAAGGATGGAGTTGTCCTGCCCGGTGGTCACCGCGCCGAAATTGATGGCCCAGGAGTTCCAGACATTCTCGGGGGCGGTGCTCGCATCCAGCCGCATCAGCGTGTGGCCGAACATTGAAGAGGGGCTGTTCAGATAGGAGGCAGGGAACACCAGCACGGCGCGCGCGGAAGGAATCTGCCGCCGCCATTCGTTGTATTCGGTGCAGTGCGCAAGCGGCTGGCTTTCGCTCCAGCCGAGCCGGCGTGCCAGGAAGGCGTAGCGGGCAGGGAAGCGGCAGCGAGCTTCGGCGCCCGCGGGTTCCAATGCGGCCACGGTGGCCGCCAGTTCGTGCTGCGGGTTTCGCTTGCCGTTCTCGGCGATGAAGAAGCGCTTGTCGTCGACATAGCTCTCGCCCCGGCCGTGCAGGGTGGCGCCGCGGTTCACATGCAGCAAGGCCTGCCACTCCGGATCGTTCGCCAGGGCGTTCCAGTCTGTGCCATGAGCGGCGGTCAGCGGGAGTAGCGGAAGTAGAAGCAGGATGAAAAAGCGTGATCGGAGGCGCATGCAATACCGCTAGGAAGGCCGGACATGAAAACGCCCTGCTGCAGGGCAGCAGGGCGTCAGACGGGCAGGGTTCAGATGAACTTGGCCAGCTTTTCGTCTTTCTGCATGACGTTGTTGATGTTGGCGGCCACTTCGCCGGCCGTCACATCCTTGGAGGTGAAGATCGAGGTGAAGTTCTGCTGCATCACGGCATTGAAGTGGGCGCGCTCTTCGGCCGGGATGCCCATGGAAACGGACAGCGCCGTCAGCGCTTCGCCCTTGCCGGCAGCCATGTCCTGCGCGACTTCTTCCAGCACGCCGTTCATGCCCAGCAGGCTCTTGCCGTTGTAGGACAGGGCGCCGCTGGTGGAGCAGCCGTTGGTGCCGGTGGTCATGCCGAAGGTGGCATTGCCGGACGTGCCGTTGACCAGGGTTGCCAGCAGGTGGATCGGCAGGCCGCTTTGGCCCTTGAACAGCATGTTGCCCCAGCCGCAGCCGGGACCGCCGGCGGCGTCGGCATGTGCACCAATGGAGGTACCCAGCAGGGCGGCAGCGAGAAGCGCTTTCTTCATGTTCATGGTCAGGATCCTTGATCATTCGGTTGTGGTGGTCTGCTTTTTCCAAGCAGTCGCCCGAGTGTAGCCCAGCCAAAGGGCCTGTACAGCCACCCCGCGCAGCGACCGGCCCGGCTTGAAGATTGCCGGTCTGACCCTATATCGGCAGCACCATCCACTGTCATCCCTGCCGAGGCATGTCATGACCCAGCCCCCCGTCAAGGAAACCCGCGGTTTCGAGACCGAGGTCTCGAAGCTGCTGCACCTGATGATCCATTCGCTGTACAGCAATCCCGAAATCTTCCTGCGCGAGCTGGTGGCCAATGCCTCCGACGCCGCCGACAAGTTGCGCTTCGAGGCGCTGGCCGACCCGGCGCTGCTGGCAGGTGATGAGACATTGGGCATCTGGATCGAGGTCGACGAAGCGGCGCGGCGCATCAGCGTGCGTGACAACGGCATCGGGATGAGCCGCGACGAGGTCATCGGCAACCTGGGGACGATTGCCCGCTCCGGCACTGCCGATTTCCTCGGGCGGCTGACCGGCGACCAGAAGAAGGACAGCCAGCTCATCGGCCAGTTCGGGGTCGGCTTTTATTCCGCTTTCGTGGTGGCCGAGCGCGTCGAGGTGCTGACCCGGCGTGCCGGCCTGCCGGCCACCGGCGGTGTGCGCTGGGAGTCGGCCGGCGAGGGCGAATACACGGTGGAGACCGTCGAGCGTGCGGCACGCGGCACCGAGATCATCTTGCACCTGCGCGAGTCGGCCGCCGAGTTTGCCAGTGGCCACCGCCTGCGCCACATCATCCACAAGTACGCCGAGCATGTGTCCTTGCCGGTGCACATGCGCAAGGAGGTCTTCGGCGAGCAGCCCGATGCGCCGCCCGGGTTCGAGGTGGTCAACAAGGCCACCGCGCTCTGGACCCGCCCGCGCAACGACATCAGCGATGACGACTACAAGGCGTTCTACAAGCATCTTGCCCACGATTTCGAGGACCCGCTCGCCTGGAGCCACAACAGGGTCGAGGGCAAACTGGAATACACCTCGCTGCTTTATGTGCCGAAGCGCGCGCCCTTCGATCTCTACCAGCGCGATGCCGCGCGAGGCCTCAAGCTCTATGTGCAGCGCGTGTTCATCATGGACAACGCCGAGCAGTTCCTGCCGCTCTACCTGCGCTTCATCAAGGGCGTGGTGGATTCGGCCGACCTGCCGCTCAATGTTTCGCGCGAGCTGTTGCAGCACAGCGAGGCCACCGAGAGCATGCGCACGGCGCTGACGCGGCGTGCGCTCGAGATGCTGGCCAAGATTGCCGACACCCAGCCCGACGATTACCGCACGGTCTGGAGCACCTTCGGCCAGGTGCTCAAGGAAGGCATGGCCGAGGATGTCGCCAATCGCGACCGCATCGCCCGCCTGCTGCGTTTCGCCTCGACGCAGGGCGAGGGCGATGCCCAGGGCGTGTCGCTCGCCGACTATGTGGCCCGCATGCCGGAGGGCCAGCAGAA
>DAIRDY010000196.1:0-4600 GCA_036795935.1 Moraxellaceae bacterium
CGCGGGTCACTGACCGGAAGCGCCAAAGCGCCTGACATTTCGGACAATCCCGGCCCGGGGGCGTCGCCGACCACTGTTCGGCTGGCCGCTTAGGGAAGATTTAGGGTTCCGCTAGGGGCTATTTCGCAACGGGCAGGCGCGCCTGCCGTTAGCGTGGTGACTGTCGGTGGCACGGTTTGCCACGGGAGAGAGCCATGCATGTTTCCACCCCGCGTCTTGATGTCTACGCCTTCATCCACAAGGGCCTGCGTGCCCATCTCGTGCACACGCTGACCGCGGTCGGCCGCTGCGACTGGCAGGACTGCGCCGAGGCGCAGGCGGTACTGGCCGAGGTCAGTGGCCTGATTGCCTTCTGTCGTGCCCATGTCGAGCACGAAGACCGCTTCGTGCATCCGCTGCTGGAGAGCCGGCGCCCCGGCGCCAGTGCCCGCACGGCCCTCGAGCACCGCCAGCACGAGCAGGAGCTGGATGCGATTGCCGCGCTGGCGATGAGCGTGGCCAGCCTGCCGGCGTTGCGCCGCGATGACAGCGTGCGCGCGCTGTATCGCGCGCTGGCGCGCTTTGTTGCCGAGAATTTCGAGCACATGGCAATGGAAGAGGCGGAGAACAACCGCGTGCTCTGGGAAACCCATACCGATGCCGAGATTGCGGCCATGGAGGCTGCACTGGTGGCGTCGATTCCGCCGGAGGCCATGCAGTACACGCTGCGCTGGATGCTGCCGGAGGCCATGCAGTACACGCTGCGCTGGATGCTGCCGGCACTGGATCCGGCCGAGCGTGCCGCCTTCCTCGGCGAGATGCGCGCGCATGCGCCGGCCGAGGTGTTCGACGGCGTGCTGGCGCTGCTGCGGCCCTTGCTGTCGGCGGCGCACAACCGGCGCCTGGACCACGACCTCGGCCTCAGTCGCCCGGTGCGCGATTACGTCGGCGTGGCCTGAAATCCCGGCGCGGTGCCGGGAGCCGGAAAGTGCGCTTCAATGCGGCGTGGCCCGCCGCCGGCGCCAGGCATGGACGGCCTGCCGAACATTAATCACCACTGGAAAGGAGAAATGCCATGGCGAGTCATGCCAGTCGCTGGATTTACGTTGCAGTCATCTATTTTCTTGTTGCTGTCGGCCTTGGCGTGTTCATGGGGGCCAGCCACGACCACTCGCTGCTGGGCGTGCATGCGCACATGAACCTGCTGGGCTGGGTGTCGATGGCGCTGATCGGCATCATTTACCACCACTTCCCGCAGGCAGGTGGCAGCCGGCTGGCCGACGTGCAGTTCTGGCTGTTCAATGCGGCACTGCCGGTGATGATGGTGGCGCTCGGCCTGCTGCTGAAAGGCAATGCCGGCATCGAGCCGCTGCTCGGCGCGACGTCGGTGCTGGTGCTGCTGACGGTGTTGCTGTTTGCGGTGAACCTGCTGCGCCATCGCGCCTGAGCGGCGCGCGCCGGCGCGTTGTCAGCGCGCCGGCATTTCCTGCAGTTGTACCGGGCGCCGCAACACGAGACGGAAACGGCCGCGGCCGGTTTTCTCGAGGGCGATGTCGCGGCTGCGCTCGGCCAGGCGGCGGCGCAGCAGGATGAGCCTGGCCTCAAGGTTGTCGTCGAGGTCGGGCAGCTTCAGGGCAGGATCAAGGCGCAGCTCGCGATTGCTGAATTCGCTGCGCTGTTCCGTCGCCTGCAGCGTGAGCAGGCGCCAGAAGATCGCGCCGGCCACGCCCTTGATCAGGTAGTCCTCGCCGATGAACACGCTGTCGTTGCCGGCGTAATGGCGCAGCGTCAGCGTGCTGCCCGGCGGCGCCGTGGCGGCAGCGGCCGCTGCGGGTTCGTCCGGTGCGCATTCCGAGGCCTGCTGCAGCGCCAGCACGGCACCGCCGAGGGCGGCCGCAATCCCGACCAGCATGTCCTCGTCGTCGTAGCTGAAGCGGTTGGGTTCGGGGCTTTCCACATGCAGCACGCCGAGCAGGCGGCCGGCGGCAATCACCGGCACCGAGAGCTGGCTGTGCGGCTCGGCCAGGCCGGGAAAGGGAATCGCGGTTTCCAGCAGGTCGGCCATGCCGGCCCCGGCGGCGTGCGCGCGCACGGCCTGGCTGTACGCATATTCCGAGGCCATGTGCATGATGCGGATCGGCGTGCGGAATTCGGCGGCGGTGCCGATGATGCCGTGGCCCAGCGGAAACTCGGAACCGATGCCGGAGTGCGCGTAGCCGCGACTGGCCACGGTGTAGAGCTTGCGGCCCGGTGCATCATGGAACAGCAGCATCGCATGCGTCATGCCGAAGGCACTGTCGAGGCCGGCCAGCGCCTGCTCCATCAGGCTGTCGAGGTCGCTGCAGCGCTGCAGGCACTCGATCACGCGGCGCTGGCTGCTCAGCCGGTTGCAGCCGGGATCGCCGGCTTCCGCCTCCGGGCCCGGCACATGTTCGATGTCCAGCACCTGGTAGATGTCGGCGCCCTGCAGGCGGAACACGCCGCTCATGCCGGTCTGCGAGGCAATGCCGGCGAGCTTTGCCTTCATGCTTTCGAACAGGGGGCCCGAGGTTTCGGTGCGCCGGTAGAGCAGCGCCAGGCGGTAGCGCGCAGAGGTCTGCGGATGCAGCAGCAGTGCGGTGGCCTGCGGGTTGGCCAGGATGTTCTCGCGTGTCTTGTTGAAGAACTGGAAGGTGAGCGCGACATGCTCGCGGTCGACGTAATGCACCTGCGAGACATAGGTCACGTTGGGGATGCCGGCGGCATCGCAGGTGGCCAGCAGCGACGGCGCGGCGCCTTCCAGGCAGGGACGGATGCTGTCCAGGCAAGTGCGCATCAGGCGTTCCCCATGCGTGCACCGGCACCGGGGCCCGGCGTCTGCGCAAAAATGTCGCTGACCGTGAAACTCACGGCGACGAGATCGTCGTCGCGGAAGTCGTGCACCGCCCGGGCGAAGGCGAGCGGATAGCCGAGTGGCACCAGGTGCTGCGCAAAGGCTTCGTTGTGGGCCCGCGCAAGCGCGATGTCTTCGGCATCCGCGGCCTGCACGCAGGCATCGCGCCCCTTGAGTTGCAAGGTTTCATGCGTGGCCGGCAGCGAGAACACCGCCGCCACCGCCGCGGTGGCACGCAGGTCGGCCAGCAACTGTGCATTGGCGGCGGCTTCCACCAGCAGCGTCACCCTGCGCCGGTCCGGCGCGACGCGGCAGCCGACGGCCTTGCACACTGACGGCACGCGCCGCACATCGCGCGAGGCGATGCTGAGCGAGACGTCACGCGTGATGAAGGCAACCTGTTCAGGCGTGAGGCAGACAGTGGTCATGGCGGCAGGCCGGGGGATCGGATGTCGCTATCGTGCCGCATCGCCATGAGGACGGAAAGCGCTGCACGCCGCCATGCTGCGGCGGCTACGGATGCCGCTTGCCCGGACGGCTTGCTAGAGTCGCGCGAGACCACCGGAAGGACGGAACAACAACATGAATGACGTGGTAAGCGGCGTTGCAGAAACCTGTGCGGTGCGCGCCGAGCTGGAGCGGCTTTACGATGCCGGCCTGTACCGGCAGGCGCTGGCGGCGGGCGAGGCGGCATGGGGGCCGGTGCGCCGCTGGCGTGACCTGGACCGGCGCCTCCTCGGCAGCCGCATCATCAGTCAGCTTGGCCTCTACCGTACGGCGTCCGCGCTGGTCCTGGACAGCTGGCGACGCGAGGCGCGCGATGCCGACCTGGTGTTTGCCTATGTGCGCACGCTCTACAACCTGCGCGGCCCCTATCCTGCGCGCCAGGCCCTGCTGCACTGGCAGGGCCGCGTCGAGCGTAGCGCGGCGCAGCAAGCCAGCTGGCTCGGGCTGGCCGCCGTCATTCATGGTGCCTATCGCGACTGGGAGCAGGCGCATGCCTGTGTCGACGAGGCCATGCAGCTGGCGGAGTGTCCTGAGGATTTCCTGTTCGAGCGTGCCTGGCTCTACGAGTGCCAGGATCGTTATGACGATGCGCTGGCCACGCTGGCACGCATTCCGGCGACCACGCCCAACCGTGAACGCTATCTCGTGCAGTGTTGCAGTCGCCTGCTCGAGATCACCGGGCAGGATGCGCAGATGCTGGATGAGCTGCGTGCGGCCTTTGCCCGCTGCGAATCGGTCGAGCTCGGCATGCGCCTGCACCAGAAGCTCACCGATCGCGACCTGCTTGACGAAGCGGATGCCTGCCTGGCGCGGCTGGGCACGCTGGTGCCGGCCGGCGAGAAGCTGGTGGCCGAGGAGGTGGCGATTGCCACCGCCAGCCTGCGCTACCGCCGCGGTGACATCGCCGGCACGCTGGCAGCGCTGGAGCCGGTACGCGGTTATTACTTCCGTGAGGTGCGCCGTGCGCTGGCGGCGGCGACGGAGGACACGCCGCGCCGCCTGCTCGACGTGCCCTTCATCCGCCAGCACCACATGACCTGCGCGCCGGCCACGCTGACGGCCATCTGGCGCTGGCATGGCGTGCACATCGACCACCTGACGCTGGCAGAGGCCATCTGCTACGACGGCACCTCCGATCTCGCCGAGCGGCGCTGGGCCGTGCAGCAGGGCTGGGCGGTGCGTGAATTCGAGCTCAATCTCGATGACGTGTGCACGCTGATCGATGCCGGTTGCCCGGTGGCG
>DAIRDY010000197.1:0-4579 GCA_036795935.1 Moraxellaceae bacterium
CACCACGTGGGCGTTGGTCACCACGAGGTCGGGGGCCAGCACGGCGCCGCTGCCCAGTGCCATTTCCAGTGCAATGCCGGCCGTCAGCAGTACCAGCAGCACCGACAGCAGCTGCCAGGCATCGGGCTGCACCAGGTTGAAAGTAACGAAGGTGATGGGGCGGAAGGCTTCGGGGTCGATGCCGAGTGCCTGGTCGGCAAACTTGCTGCGGCGCTCGTCGAAGGCTTCGCGGGCGCGTTTCCAGGCGTCGTACTGCTCCGGCATCAGGTAGTCCTGGCCGGTGGCCAGCATGGCCTTCACGAAGCTGTCGTCGGCGCCCACATACATGGCGACGCTGGTGTGGTCGCCATTGCCGCGGGCCTCGCGCAGGCGCTCGAACTCGGCGCGCTGCCCGGTGCGCAGGGCATGGGTTTCATAGAGCGGCCACTCAACGGCATCCAGCGTCTGCCGGTACTGCTGGGTGAGCTCCTCGCGGCGCTGCTGGTCGGCGGGATGCCAGAGCACAAAGAGCAGGGTCATCAGGACGACGAGGGCGAGGGCGAGGCGGGGCGGATTGCGCCATTGCCAGGCGCGGTCGACGGGGGTGAGCAGCATGGAGTGAGCCTTCTGTCCGGAGAGTGGCCGGTAGTGCCGGTCATCATAGCGGCTTGCCGTTTCGGCCGGCATCGTCAGGACGGGCATTCGGCCCGTCCATGACGCCGCATGTCTGCGCCTGCGGTTGAGTTGGTCATGCCCGGTTGTTATAAGTGCCAGCCTGCCAACCCGATACCGGCGGGCGATGACCCGCTGCCAGGACGTCATCATGCTGTCCCCTGTCTGCCGCGCCACCCTGGCCGGCCTTGCCTTGAGCCTGCTCGCCGGCTGCGCCTCGCTGGCCGAAAAGGCCGGCAACCGCTTCGCCGCCAACCTCTCCGCCGCCATGCTGGAGCATGACGATCCGGCCATGGTCGAGGCCGCCACGCCGTCCTACCTGCTGCTGCTCGATGCGCTGGTGCGCCAGAACCCGGACAGTGCCGCCTTCCGCCAGGCCGCCGCCACGTTGAACAGCGCCTATGCCGGTGCTTTCGTGAAGGACGAGGCGCGCGCCGCGCTGATCACCGACAAGGCACTGCGTCTGGCGCTGGAGGCGCTCTGCCTGCACGACAAGGCGCTCTGCGACGTGCGCCAGCTGCCGGCCGAGGACTTCCGTGCCCGGCTGGCGACGCGCTCCAGGGCCGATGTGCCCCTGCTCTATGTGGCCGGTTCGGCCTGGGCGGGCTGGATCCAGGCGCACAGCGGCGACTGGAATGCCGTCGCCGACCTGCCGCGGGTCGAGGCGCTGATGCAGCGCGTGGTCGCCCTCGACGAGGGCTATCAGGACGGCGCTGCCCATCTCTATCTGGGCGGGCTCGCCACCGTGCTGCCGCCGGCCCTGGGCGGCCGGCCCGAGGTTGGCAAGGCCCATTTCGAGAAGGCGATTGCCCTGTCCGGTGGCCGCAACCTCATGGCCAAGGTTTACTATGCGAAAAACTACGCCCGAGGCGTGTTCGACCGCGAGCTGCACGACCAGTTGCTGAACGAAGTGCTGGCCGCGGAGCCCAAGGCACCGGGCTGGACGCTGAGCAACCAGCTGGCGCGCAAGGAAGCCGAAGCCCTGCTGGCCTCGGCCGACGACTTTTTCTGACCTGACGATTCCTTAAGATCGAGGCTGTAACCGCATGAACGCCCGACTGCTGGCCGCCCTGGCCTTCTCCCTGCTGGCCGGTACCGCCCAGGCCGTGACTTTCAAGATTGCCACGCTCTCGCCCGACGGCTCGGCGTGGATGACCAAGATGCGCTCAGGCGCGGCCGAGATCCAGAAGCGCACCGAGGGCCGTGTCGACTTCAAGTTCTACACCGGCGGCACCATGGGCAACGACAAGGCCGTGCTCAACAAGATCCGCATCGGCCAGCTGCATGGCGGTGCCGTCACCGGCGGCAGCCTGGCCGACTTCGCCCGCGACATCCAGGTCTACTCGCTGCCGCTCAAGTTCAGCACCTTCGACGAAGTGGACTATGTGCGCGGCAAGATGGACGCCAGCTTTTCCAAGGCACTGGAAGACGCCGGCTTCGTGAATTTCGGCTTTGCCGAAGGCGGCTTTGCCTATGCCATGTCCAAGAATGCGCCGGTGTCGTCCATCGCGGCGCTGCGCCGGCAGCGCGTGTGGATTCCCGACAACGACCGCCAGTCCGAAGAGGCGCTCAAGTCCTTCAGCGTGACGCCGGTGCCGCTGTCGCTGGCCGATGTGCTGCCCAGCCTGCAGACCGGCATCATCGACACTGTGGCCTCGTCGCCGATCGGTGCCGTCGCCTTGCAGTGGCATACCCAGGTGAAATACCTGACCGACCTGCCGATGAGCTATTTCGTCGGCACCCTGGCCATCGACCGCAAGGCCTTCGCGCGTGCCACGCCGGCCGACCAGGCGGTGATCCGCGAGGTCATGGGCCGCGTCTTCCGCGACATCGACGCGCAGAACCGCAAGGACAACATCGCCGCCTACAACGCGCTGCTGAAGCAGGGCATACAGGCCGTGAAGCCGAATGCCGACGAGCGCGCCGAGTGGACGCGCGAAGGCGCCGTCGCCACCGAGGTGATGGAGAAGAAGGGCATTGTCAGCCGCCAGGCCACCGACCAGCTCGATGCCCATCTGGCGGCTTTCCGCAACGGCAAGAAGTCGTGAGGGTGCTGTGGTGAGGACCGTATTGCCGGCGCTGCTGCGCCTCGTGCACCGTGCCGAGGATGCCCTGCTGGTGGCCATGCTGGCGCTGATGATCGGCGTTGCCGTCACCCAGATCGTGCTGCGCAACGGCTTTGACGGCGGCCTGCTCTGGGGCGATGCCTTCCTGCGCGTGCTGGTGCTGTGGATCGGCCTGACGGGCGCGCTGGTGGCCAGCCGCGACCGTCGCCACATCAGTATCGACGTCGTCGGCCGTTTCCTGCCCGCCATGGCCGCGCGCGCCGTCGCCACCCTCAATGCCCTGTTCACCGCCGGCATTTGTGCCGCGCTCGCCTGGTATGCCTTCGAGTTCGTGCAGGTGGAGTACGAGGCGCCGACCATGGCCTTCGGTCAGGTCCCGGTCTGGGCCTGCGCCGGCATCATGCCGGTAGCCTTCAGCCTGATTGCGTTGCGCTACCTGGTGCTGGCGGCGCTTGCACCCTGGCATGACGCTCCCGCGCCGGGAGCGGCCTCTTGATCCTTCTGCTGGCCCTCTTGCTCCTGTTAATGGCGCTCTTCGGCGCGCCGCTGTTCGCGGTGATTGCCGGCGCCGCCATGCTCGGCTTCATGAGCGCGGAGACGCCGCTCGCCGTGCTCGGTGTCGAGCTCTACCGCCTGGTCGACACGCCCATCCTGCTCGCGCTGCCGCTGTTCACCTTTGCCGGCTATGTACTCGGCGAGTCGCGCACGTCCTCGCGCCTCGTGCGCCTGACCCAGGCGCTGATCGGCTGGATGCCGGGCGGGCTGGCCATCGTCGCGCTGTTCACCTGCGCCTTCTTCACCGCCTTTACCGGCGCCAGCGGCGTCACCATCGTCGCCCTGGGCGCCTTGCTCTATCCGGCGCTGAAGCAGGCGGGCTACCAGGAGCGCTTTTCGCTGGGGCTCGTCACCACCTCGGGTTCGCTGGGCCTGCTGCTGCCGCCGTCGCTGCCACTGATCCTCTATGCCGTCATCGCGCAGCAGTTGCCGGACGGCGCGGGCATGAGCATCCAGGACGTGTTCAAGGCCGGCCTCTTGCCGGCGCTGGTCATGGTGGGCTGCCTCAGCCTCTATGGCCTGTGGATGACGCGCCGGCATCCGGTACCGCTGACCCGTTTCAGCACCGCCGAGGTGAAGGCCGCGCTCTGGGAGGCGAAGTGGGAGGTGCCGCTGCCGCTGGTGGTGCTGGGCGGCATTTACGGCGGCTTTTTTGCGGTGTCCGAGGCGGCGGCGGTGACAGCGCTCTATGTGGTCATCGTCGAGTGCATGATCTACCGCGAGATCAGTTTCAAGCAGCTGCCGAAGATCATGCGCGAGGCCATGGTCATGGTCGGCGCCATCCTGCTCATCCTCGGCGTGTCGCTGGCCTTCACCAACTGGATGATCGATGCCGAGATCCCGACGCGCCTGTTCGGCTTCATCCGCGAGCACGTCGACAGCCGGCTGGCCTTCCTGCTGCTGCTGAACCTGTTCCTGCTGCTGCTGGGCTGCGTGCTCGACATCTTCTCGGCGCTGTTCATCATGGTGCCGCTGCTGCTGCCGGTGGCGGTGGGCTACGGCATCGATCCGGTGCACCTGGGCATCATTTTCCTGGCGAACATGCAGATCGGTTACTGCACGCCGCCGGTGGGCATGAACCTGTTCATGGCGAGCTACCGCTTCAACAAGCCGATCACGGAGCTGTATGCGGCGACCTGGCCGTTCATCGTCGTGCTGTTCGGGGCGGTCCTGCTGATCACCTATCTGCCCTGGCTCAGCCTGGCGCTGCTCGGCCGCTAGTGGCGCGCAGCTGTGGCGCTGAGCTTTGTCGCGGGCGTGGGAAACTGCGCTTGAGTTCTTCGCGGCGGTTTTTCGCTGCGCTCTGC
>DAIRDY010000198.1:0-1276 GCA_036795935.1 Moraxellaceae bacterium
ATTTATGCGGGCGCCGCGCCGCCTGTCCAGCGGCGCGCGGCGGCAAAGCGGTGGCGCCTGTCGCCGTCAGAGGCAGAACTCGCGGATCAGCCCGCGCAGTACGTCGACCGTGGGCGCGATGCTGGACAGCTCGATGAACTCGTCGGGCTGGTGCGCCTGTGCGATGCCGCCGGGGCCGAACACCAGCGCGTCCATGCCGAGCTGGCGCAGGTAGGGCGCTTCGGTGCCGAAGGCGGCGGCCGCGGCGGTATGTCCGGTCAGGCGTTCGGCGGCGCGCACCAAGGGCGAGTCGGCCGGGGTTTCCATTGCGGGCGTGCCGGCGAACAGCGGCTCCACGCGCAGGATCACGCCATGTGCCGGCGCGATCGGCGCGAGGCGGGCGCGGATCTGTGCGCGCAACTCTTCCATGTCCATGCCCGGCAGCGGGCGCAGGTCGAACTGCAGCTCGCAGGCGGCGCAGATGCGGTTGGGGTTGTCGCCGCCGTGGATGCAGCCGAGGTTGAGCGTGGGCACCGGCACGGTGAAGGCGGGGTTGCGGTATTTCGCCTGCAGCTCGGCGCGGAAGGCGAGCAGTTCGCCCATGGCGGCGCTCATGGCCTCGAGGGCGTTGGCGCCGAGCGCGGGGTCGCTGGAGTGGCCGCTGCGGCCCTCGATGACGAGGCGCTCCATCATCACGCCCTTGTGCATGCGCAGCGGCCGGCCGGAGGTGGGCTCGCCGATCACGGCGAAGCGCGCGGCGGGGCGGCCGGCGTCCACCAGCGCGCGCGCGCCGGACATGGAGCATTCCTCGTCGCAGGTGGCGAGGATGATGAGCGGTGCCTTGAGCGGTGTATCGAGGAAGGCGCGTGCGGCTTCGATGGCGACGGGGAAAAACCCTTTCATGTCGGCGGTGCCGAGGCCGTACAGGCGGCCGCCGTCTTCGGTGAGGCGGAAGGGGTTGTGCTGCCAGCGGCCGTGGTCGTAGGGCACGGTGTCGGTGTGGCCGGCGAGCACGAGGCCGCCGGGGCCTGCGCCCAGGGTGGCGATCAGGTTGGCCTTGCCGGGCAGCACTTCCATGATCTCGCAGGCGAAGCCCAGGTCGGTGAGCCAGCCGGCGAGCTGGTCGATGACGCCGCGGTTGCCCTGGTCGAGGGCGGGGTCGGTGCAGCTGACGCTGGGGGTGGCGATCAGCGCGGAAAGCATCTGCCGGAGGTCGGGCGAGGACATGATGCGTCTCGTCTCGTTCGGGTCGGCCGGTGAGGGTAGCCCGGAAGGCGGACGCAGGGCCACCCTGCCG
>DAIRDY010000198.1:1376-4566 GCA_036795935.1 Moraxellaceae bacterium
TCAGGGGCAGCGGTAGTCGAGCTGTGTCAGCAGGTCGATGCCGCAGTCCAGCTCGCATACCCAGTCCAGGAAACGCCTGATCATCTCCGGCCCGGCAAACGGCCGGCCGTGCTGCGGCACGATCATCTGCACGTCCATCTCGCGCACCATGCCGGCCCAGAGCCGGATCACCCGCTTCGAGCACATGTAGCGCTGGTGGAAGCCGCGCATGGAGGGGATGTGCGCGTCGAAGTCGGTCACCGGGCTGTCGGCGCCGTCGCTCATCGAGGCGCCCATGTCGCCGGAAAACAGGATCTTCGACACCGGGTCGTAGAACTGGAAGTTGCCCACCGAGTGCAGGAAGTGCGCGGGCACGGCCTTGATCACGGTGTCGCCGAAGGGAATGTTGCCGCCCTTGTCCGGCAGCTCCATCAGGCGCTCGGAGACGTCCTCGGAGAGGCGGTCGGTGATGAAGCTGGAGGCCAGGTGCGGCAGGAAGCGCGCCCACAGCTTGGAGGCGACGACCGTGGCGCGCGTGTGCATCAGCCAGCGCGGCATGGAGGCGATGATGTCCGGGTCCTGGTGCGAGGCAATCACGTAGTCCAGGTGCTTCAGGTTGACGTGCTTGCTGAGCTCGATGGTCAGCGGCGTGTAGGTCAGGTCGCCGCCCGGGTCGATCACCGCGGCATGGCCCTTGTGGATGATGAGGAACTGGTTGGCCTGCACGCCTTCGCCTTTCACCAGCGAGGAGAAGGAAATGCACTTGTGGTCGGGGGACTCGTACAGCACGCGGGCAGCGCCCAGGGACAGCGGGTGGTTCATCGGGGGTTCGTCAGGCAGCGGAGGGAGTGGCACGAGCGTGCCGGTATTGGCCGGAAAGGGCCATGACGCAGGTCAGCTGGCCGGTCATGCCAAGGCATGTGCAGGTGGCCTCTGCTAGCGTGTGGAGGTTGCCGCCGGTCAGCCCGGCCGCGGCGCGCTGACGGATGGCCTTGGCCGACCGCCGCTTCCGGTTGAACATCGGCACGCCAGATGTGAACTGGTTCACAAAAAACAGAAGGCGGGCTGCCAAGCCCCCCACCGGACAGGGAGTTCCGCATGCAGTCCATCTACCGCTATCGGGAAGACGTGCTTCCCAGCCTCCTCGTGCTCGGCATCTTCGCCATCCAGCTCGCCACCTTCTTCCTGGCCGACTCGCTGTGGACCGTGGGCGCGGTGATGCTGGCGCTGCTCGCCTGTTCGGCGCTGCCGGGCTCGATCTCGCACAACCACCACCATGTGCCCACTTTCCGCCGGCCGTGGATGAACCGCTGCTACGAGGTCATCCTCTTTCTCGAAGTGGGCATTCCGCCCTATGCCTGGACCCTGCACCACAACCTCGGCCATCACCGCGACTATCTGGACCAGGAAAAGGATCCGGCCAACTGGCGCCTGCCGGACGGCCGCGTGATGTCGCGCCTCCGCTACGACATCGTCGGCGCGCTGCGCATCTATCCGGAAATCTGGCGCATCGGCCGCCGCCATCCCGAGCTGTTCCGCCGCTTCAAGGTGTGGACGACGGTCAGCCTGGCGGTGCTCGGCGTGTTCATCGCGCTGGACCCGGCGCGGGCACTGCTGCTGTTCGTGGCGCCGATGCCGGTCATGTACCTCGGCCTGCTCGACAACACCTACATGCAGCACTCCGACCTCGACACCGCCTCCGAGCTCACCGCCTCGCGCAACACCACCAGCCGTCTGTACAACCTGATTTCCTGGAACCTCGGGTTCCACACCGCACACCACATGCGGCCGCATGTGCACTGGAGCCGGCTGCCGCGTCTGCATGCCGAGATTGCCGCGCGCATTCCGGAGGGGCTGAAGTGCGAGTCGCTGCTGCTGTCGGCCTGCAGTTATCGCCACTCGCGTGACGGCGACATGCCGGTGGCCGACGTCATCAACCTGCCGCGGCCGGTGACGGTGGTGGCGGAGGACGCTGTGCCGGCGCGGGCGAGCGGTCTATCCTGAGCGGCATCCCTTCCCCGTGGAGTGCTGCCATGCGTCATTTGTTGCTGCTCTGCCCCATGCTGCTGCTGGCCGCCTGCCGTGCCGCGCCGACACCGGAGGCGCTGGTGGCGGTCGCGCCGCCGGCGGCCGTGCCGGCCACCGGCCTGTTTGCCGGCACCCTGCCCTGTGCCGACTGCCCCGGCATCCGCACCACGCTGCAACTGCGCCCCGATGCCCGCTTCCTGCTGCATGAACGCTACGAAGGCCGCGGCGAGCAGGCCGTGGCCAGCGACTTTGGCCACTGGCAGGAGGCCGACGGCCGCGTGACGCTGGCCGGCAAGGGCCAGCCGCGCCAGTTCCGCCGTGACGGCCCCGACCGCCTGCGCCTGCTCGACCTTGCCGGCAGCGAGATCCGCTCGCCATTGCCCTACGACCTGCACCGCGACACGCGCACCGCCGCGATCGCGGCGCCGGTCAGCCTGCACGCCGCCTTCACCTATCAGGCCGATGCCCCGCGCCTGCGCGACTGCGCCACCGGCCTCGACCTGCCGGTGGCCATGACGGCCGACTATCCCGCCCTCGAGCGCGGCTATCTCGCGGTCCGCCCGGCACCGGGTGCACCGGTGGTCGTGCAGGTGGACGTGACGCTGGAAATGCAGCCGGCCATGGAGGGCGACGGCCGTACCGAAAGCTGGGTGGTGCGGCGCTTTGCCACGGCACTGCCGGGGGCGGCCTGTCCGGCGGGCTGACATTTCCTGCCTTGTGAGCATGCAAACGGGCCGCTACTGTAGCGGCCCGTTTGCGTTTGTCCGGAAGCCGTCATGCTTTATTCCATGCTGATCCGCCTGCTGCTGAGTGCCTGCGGCCTGGGTCTTGCCGACTACCTGATCGAGGGCGTGCAGTTCGCGCAACTGAGCACGCTGTTCTGGGCGGCGCTGCTGATCGGCGTGGCCAATGCGGTGATCCGGCCGCTGCTCATCCTGCTCACGCTGCCGATCACGATACTCACGCTCGGCTTCTTCCTGCTGGTGATCAATGCCGCGATGTTCGGCCTTGTGGCCTGGGTGCTGCCGGGCTTTCACCTGGCCGGCTTCTGGCCCGCGCTCGGGGCCTGGGCGATTGTGGCGCTGATGCAGGCGCTGGGAGCGGCGCTGACCGGCAAGCACCGGCTGGTGGTGAAGATCGAGCGCCGGCCGAATGACTAACCGTGAGCTGTGGGGTTTTGGTG
>DAIRDY010000199.1:0-4558 GCA_036795935.1 Moraxellaceae bacterium
TGCAGGCGGATGACGGCATCGCGGTCACTCACCGGCCAGATGCCGCGCAACCACAGGTACATGTAGGAACCCTGCGGACCGCCGATCTCCAGCATGCGCGCCTCGCGCAGATGGAAAAACCATTCCGGCATCGCATCGCTGTCGACCAGCGCGGCCAGCACCTGGCGCATGGACGCCTGCACGCGCACCACGCCGCGGAAATTTTTCAGGTCCTGGCCCGGCACATGCTGGGTGTAGACACGGATGCCGTCCCGGTCGCTGGCCAGCTCCCAGGGGGCGGCCGCAGAAACCGGTGACGAGAGCACCAGCAGTGCCAGCAGCAAGGCCCTCACAGCGACTCCCCGTCGCCGGGACCGATGCGCAACGCTGCCGTGGCCAGGTAGATCTCGCGCAGGAACAGCAGCAGCCCGCAGATGAAGGCCACCATGGCCAGGATGAACAGCATCGGCACCACGCCGCGGAAATAGGTGTCGAGCAAGGCCTCGAGGAACAGTGCGGTGATGATGGTGCAGACGAACAGCGAACAGGTGGTGCAGAGGCTGATCGACCAGCTGACCAGGCGCGCCCGCACCGAGAGCAGGCGCAGGTCCTGGTGCAGGCGGGCACGCAGCTCGAAGGCCTCGGCGCTGTCGTAGCGCACTTCCAGCTGGCGCGCGCGGTCGATGATCCGCGACAGGCGGTTGGTGAGCACGCCCAGCATGGCGCCGACGCCGGTGAGCAGGAATACCGGCGCGACCGAAAGCTGGATGAAGGCAGCAATGCTGGACACGCCCTGGTGCAGGTCGGGAGGAACGGAAAACATCGGCAGGCGCCCCGGTGGTGGCAAGGTGCCTGAGTCTACCCAGAGACGGCCGGCAAGCGAGAGTCCCGGGCCACGGCGCTATACTGCGCGCCCCGTCTCCCGCCCCTGCATGCGCCATGGCCGACCCTACCGACCGCCGCTTTGCCGGCACTGCCCGCCTCTATGGCGATGATGTCCTTGCCCTTTACCGTGAGGCGCATGTGCTGGTCGCCGGTGCCGGCGGCGTCGGCTCCTGGGCCATCGAGGCGCTGGCCCGCACCGGCATCGGCCGACTGACGCTGGTCGACATGGACGTGCTGGTGGAGAGCAACGTCAACCGCCAGCTGCCCGCGCTCACCGACACGTTCGGCCGCGGCAAGATCGAGGTGCTGGCCGAGCGCGCGCGCGGCATCAATCCCGAGATCCGCCTGACGCTCGTCGACGACTTCCTGACCCGCGACAACATCGCGACCCTGCTCGCTGCCACCCCCGACCTCGTGCTCGACTGCACCGACGATGTCGATGCCAAGGTCTCGCTCACCGTCTGGTGCCGGCGCCGGCGCATCCCGCTGGTGGTGGCCGGCGCCGCCGGCGGCAAGACCGACCCCACGCAGTTGCGCGTGACCGACCTCACGCAAACCCACCGCGACCCGCTGCTGGCCAAGGTGCGCCGCCAGCTGCGCCGCGACTGCGGCTTTCCGAAAGACCCGGCGGAAAAATTCGGCATTCCCTGCGTCTACTCCGACCAGGCCGTGCACACCCCTGACGGCGTGAGCTGCGACAGCGGCAACCTGAGCTGCTCGGGCTATGGCTCGACCACGGTGGTCACCGCCGGCATGGCCATGCTGGCCGTGGGCGAAGGCCTGCGCCACATGGTGCGGCGCATGAAGCTGCGCGCGGCCCGCGCCCGCGGCGAAAGCGTCTGAACACGACAAGACCACAAAGCCGCAACACAGGCGTGCTTGCCCGGCCGCACCACGCGGCAGGACGATGCAGACACCCCGTTAGCACAGGAGACTGCTCATGAACGGATCCCATGCACTGACTGCACTGCTGCTTGGCGCGGCGCTGAGTGCGCCGGCGCTGGCCGCGCCGCCTGCCGAGCGCGGCAACCACCAGGCCCCGCACGGCATGCACAGGGCCGGCGAGATGAAAGCCGATGCCGACAAGCGTGCTGCCGAGGAAAAGGCCGAAGCCGAGGCCCGTGCCGCCGAGGCTCGCCAGAAGGGCGCTGACAAACGCGCCGAAGGCGAAGCCCGTGGCGCGGAAGCCCGCAGCGAAGGTGAGGCGAAAGCCGCCGAAGCCCGTGCCCGCGGCGCAGACAAGGTACCGCCCGGCATGGCCAAGAAAGATGCCCACCCCTCCACCGGCAAGGGCTCCGAGCAGGGCCAGGAATCCCGCCAGCCGGAACAGAAGCGCTGGTGGAAGTTCTGGAACTGAGTCACCGCATCTGCGGCATGAAAAAACCCGGCAACTGCCGGGTTTTTTCATCTCGGCAACACCCGCTCAACTGTCTTCCCTGCCAATGAAGCGGTAGACCCCTGCCCCCAACACCGCTCCCACTATCGGCGCCAGCCAGAACAGCCAGAGCTGCGCCAGCGCCCAGTCCCCGACATACAGCGCCACGCCGGTGCTGCGTGCAGGATTCACCGACGTGTTGGTGACCGGAATGCTGATCAGGTGGATCAGGGTCAGCGCCAGAGCGATGGCCAGCGGGGCGAAACCCGCAGGACCATGACGCCCTCAACCGCCATCGGAATCAGCCGCAATGACCGCTGCCGATGACTGCGAGGTTTCCCGGCAAGCTGCCTGCGCGTGCTAGATTCGCGCGCTTTCCGCCTGCCCACGGGAGACTGCCGTGACCGCCACCCTGCCCCTGCCGGCCACGACGCCGACCACACTCGTCGCGAGCCCGCTGCCTTTTCACGAGGCACGCGAACGCCTGTTCAACGAGCTGCACACGCGCCCCTTCCCGGTGCTGGAAAACGGCGCACGCGTCTCGCAGCTGGCGCTCTTGCACGGCGGCGCCGATGTCGCGGCGGAATACGCGCACCTGTCGCTGCTCTGCGCCCGCCACGCCATCCTGCCGCCGGCGCCCGGTGCCTCCTGCTACTACCAGAGCTTCGGCGGTTTCGAGCTGCGCTGGGAGCGGCACACCGAATTCTCCACCTACACCTTCATCCACCGCCGCGAGGATGCCGCGCCGTTCACGCAGACCGCGCTGTCGCTGCTGCCAGCTGAATGGCTGGCGGCACTGCCGGGCAAGGTCATCAGCGGACTCAACATCGACATCGTGGCGATGCCGGAGGACGTGCCGGGCAGCGATGCGCTGCGTCCGCATTTCGAGGGCCAGCGCCTGATCAGCTCCTGGGTCATCGACCGTCGCGCACGGCTGTGGACGGCGTGGCGCATCCACAGCGACGGCATGGGCCGCGTGCTCGTGCTCAACCGCGGCCTCAATCCCTGCCAGTTAGGCCGCCTGGTGCGCCGGCTGCTGGAAATCGAGACCTACCGCATGATGGTGCTGCTGGCGTTTCCGCTGGCGCGCGAGATTGCGCCCGGCATTGCCGCCATGGATGCGCAGCTCGCCGAGATCAACGAACAGATCAACGCCATCGCCGGACTCGACGACGAACGCCGCCTGCTCGGCCAGCTGTCGCAGCTGGCGGCGCGCATCGAGCACCTGCGCTCGGACACCAACTTCCGCTTCTCGGCCGCGCGCGCCTATTACGAACTGGTACTGAGCCGGCTCGAGGAATTGCGCGAGCAGGAAGAACCCGGGCTGCAAACCTTCGGCGAGTTCCTGCCACGCCGCCTGACCCCGGCCTGGCGCACCTGCGCGGCCATGGCCGGCCAGCTCGACGACCTGTCGAAACGCATCGACCGCGCCAGCGAACTGCTGCGCACGCGCATCGACCTCACGCTGGAAGCACAGAACCAGGACCTCTTGCAGTCCATGAACCGGCGCAGCCAGATGCAGCTCAAGCTGCAGCAGGCCGTCGAGGGCCTGTCGGTGGTGGCCATCAGCTACTACCTGGTGGGACTGGTGAAATACGTCGCACACTCGCTGCACGAAGGCGGGCTGCTGCATCGCCCGGAGCTGCTGGTGGGCATCGCCGTACCCGTGAGCGTGCTGATGGTCTGGGCCGGCGTGCGCCGCCTGCGCAAGGCGCTGGTGTCCTGAGGAAGCCGCCGAGTGGACGCCGACAACGTTCGCGCCATGCCGCACGCACTGCCGCAATGAAAACGCCCCGTCATGACGGGGCGTTTTCATTTTTCCACGGCGGGAAATTCAGCGGCGTTTGGCGTTGGCGTCGATCAGGTGCACGAACTTCGGCCACAGCGCCCGCGGCAGGTCGTGGCCCATGCCGGGAATGAGGTGCAGCTCGGCGCCGCGGATGGCGCGCGCCACCGCCTTGCCACAGCCGGGACGCACCAGCCGGTCCTCGCGACCGTGGATGACCACGGTGGGCGCCATGATCTTGCGCGCCACCGGCTTCAGGCTGCCGGAACTCAGCACCGCCGTGAACTGGCGCTTGACGCCGGCCGGATGGTAGCTGCGCTCGAACAGGCGGCGGGCAAACGCCACGCGCTCCTCGTGCGGCTCGGGATAGCCCGGGCTGCCGATGGCATTGAACAGTTTCACGCTGTGCGCGATCAGGTCATCGGTGCTGGCGCCCTTGCCCGGCCCCTTCATCAGCGGGCCGATGGCCTCGGGATGTGGCGGCGGCAACAGCGGCTGGTTGGTGCTGGAGAAAATCACGCCCAGCGACTTCA
>DAIRDY010000200.1:0-4551 GCA_036795935.1 Moraxellaceae bacterium
ACGTGGGCGTGCTCGCGCCTGCGGCGTCTCGCAACCGGCTTCTGCGCTGTGAGGGTGACGCTACGCCGTAGGTAAACACCCCTCACCCCGACCCTCTCCCCGCTTACGGGGAGAGGGAGTCCACTGCCCCGGCCACTGTCAGATTGACCCCTGCCCAGTGCTCGCTGTTCGCTGTTCGCTGCAAAAGCCACACTCCCCCTCGGACAAACGCAACGCTTCTCCCGCGAAGAGAAAATCGGAAAGAAACTCGCCGCCTCAGTGCGCACCAAGCTCCATATCCGCCGCCAGCACCGCCAGCAGCGCCACGAAATCCGCCGGCAACGGCGACTCCCAGCTCATGCTCTCCCCCGTGGCCGGATGCACGAGCCCAAGCCGCCGCGCATGCAGCGCCTGCCGCGGAAACGCCTGCAGCGCCCGCACCAGCGCCGGGCTCGCCCCCTTGGGCAGGCGCGCACGGCCGGCATAGACCGTATCCCCCACCAGCGGATGGCCGATATGGCTCATGTGCACGCGGATCTGGTGCGTGCGCCCCGTCTCCAGCGTCACCTTCACATGGGTGTGGCCGCGGAAGCGGGTGATGACGCGGTAATGGCTGACCGCATCGCGGCCGCGCAGGTCGTCTTCATGCCGGCGGTTGACCACCGCCATGCGGACGCGGTCGGTGGGATGGCGGTCGATGGGCGCATCCACGGTGCCGCCCGAGGTCATCACGCCGGCGACCACGGCCTCGTATTCGCGGTGCACGCTCTTGTCGGCCAGTTGCGCCGTCAGCGAGGTATGCGCCGGCAGCGTCTTGGCGACGACCATCAGGCCCGAGGTGTCCTTGTCGATGCGGTGCACGATGCCGGCGCGCGGCAACAGGCGCAGCTCGGCGTGGTGGAACAGCAGGGCATTCATCACCGTGCCGTCGGGATTGCCGGCGCCGGGATGCACGACCAGCCCCGCGGGCTTGTCGATCACCAAGAGGTGCGCATCCTCGTAGACGATGCTGAGCGGAATGTCCTGGGCGATTGCCTCGGTCTCCACGTCCTGCTCGGCCAGCAGCACCAGCGTCTCGCCACCGGACAGGCGGTCCTTGGGCTTGCCCGGTTTGCCGGGAGCATCGCCCACGGCCACGGTGAGCCGGCCGTCGCGTATCCATTCCTTGAGGCGCTCGCGGGAATAGTCGGCAAAGACGATGGCCGCGGCCTGGTCGAGGCGGGCACCGGCCAGGTCGAGGGGAACATCGGCACGCAGTTCAAGCACGTCGGACATGGGGAGCTCAGGAGGCAGAGGCGGCAACAGCGGGCCGGCATTCTAGCGTGCCGGGGCGGTGTGCGCCCGGCCCGGCCGCCGCCTGCGCGGGAAAGTCGCTGCCCCCGCCTGCGGCCACAGGCGGTCCCCGCGGGGCGCGGAGGCGATGCGCCATGGCGCGCCGCGGCGCGGCTTAACAAAAGACGGCCTGCCCCGGCCGCACCGGCTGGGGTATCCTCGCGCCCTGCCTTTAGCCCTGAAGCCTGCGAATCATGCTGTCGACCCGCTCCTCCCGCCTGTTCATCCTCCTCTGCATGGCCCTGCTCGCCGGCTGCGCCAGCAGCGGCAAGAAAGGCCCGATGACGGAAAAGGACTACTACGACGCCGCACAGAAAAGCCTGCGCGCCGGCAACTTCCAGACCGCGAGCGAGCATCTGGAATCGCTGGAATCGCACTACCCGGTCGGCCAGTACACCGAGCAGGCCCAGCTCGACCTGATCTATGCCCGCTTCCGCCACATGGACCATGCGGGTTCCTCGGCCGCCGCCGACCGCTTCCTGCGCCTGCACCCGGGCCACCCGCAGTCGGACTATGCGCAGTACATGAAGGGCCTGGCCGCCTATGAAGCCGACCGTGACGTGTTCACGCGCTACCTGCCGGTCAATGCCGCACACCGCGACCTCTCCGCAGGGCGCGAGGCCTTCCGCGAATTTGCGCTGCTGCTGGAGCGTTATCCGCAGAGCGAATATGCACAGGATGCCCGCGCGCGGATGCGCTACCTGCGCAACCAGATGGCCGAAAGCGAGCTGCACGTGGCGCGCTACTACGCCAAGCGCCGCGCCTGGGTGTCGGCGCTGAACCGCACGCGCTGGGTCATCGAGAACTATCCGGGCGCCCCTGCGGTGTCCGATGCGCTGGCGCTGCAGGTGTATGCCTACGACCAGCTCGGCATGAAGGACCTGGCCGGGCAGCAGCTGGCGCTGCTGCGCCAGAACTATCCGCAGCATCAGGGCATAGAGGTGCTGGCGCGCGAACTCGGCGCCCAGAACGAAAACCGCAGCTGGCTGAACATCCTCAGCTTCGGCCTGTTCGGCGGTTTCACCCTCGACGACTGACCTGCCCCGCCATGCGTTTCACGCTGCGCCGGCTGACGCCGGACGACCTGCTGTCGGTGCTGGCCCTGCAGGCCGGCGCCTATGGCGCGCTCTGCGAATCCCCCGCCGCCATGGGCAGCCGCCTCGAGCACGGCGGCGCCTGGTGCCTGGGCGCCCAGGATGACCACGGCCGACTTGGCGCCTATCTGCTTGCCCATCCCTGGCCGGACAGCACGCCGCCCGCCTGGAACCAGTCCCTGCCCGGCCTGCCGGCACTGGCGCCCCGCTTCTACCTGCACGATCTCGCGCTCGGCGCCGCCACCCGTGGCCAGGGCATTGCCGGCCGGCTGGTGCAGCAGGCACTGGCCGGCGCCCGCCGCGCACGCTGTCACGAGGCCCTGCTGGTGGCCGTGCAGGACTCCGCAGGGTTCTGGGCCCGCCAGGGCTTTCGCGTGATGACGCCCGCCGCCGGCCGTGGCCGCCAAGCTCGCCAGCTATGGCGACGACGCCCGCCTGATGTGGCAGCGGCTGTAAAGCCGCCCCCATTCAACCTGCGCAGGCAGGACCTCAGAACAGCCGGTTCATGCCGTTCAGCGCCGCCACGCGATAGGCCTCGGCCATGGTTGGGTAGTTGAAGGTGGTGTTGGCGAAATAGTCCAGCGTGTTGTGGCCCTGCATCACCGCCTGCCCGATGTGCACGATCTCCGCCGCGTTGTCGCCGAAGCAGTGGATGCCGAGGATTTCCAGCGTCTCGCGGTGGAACAGGATCTTCAGCATGCCCACTGTCTCGCCGGAAATCTGCGCGCGCGCCAGATGCCGGAAAAACGCCTGCCCCACTTCGTAAGGCACTTTCTCTTCGGTGAGCTGGCGCTCGGTCTTGCCCAGCGAGGAAATCTCCGGAATGGTGTAGATGCCGGTCGGCACCTCGGCCACGCGCGGCACGTCACTGGCGCCGGTGATGTGGGCGGCGGCGCAACGCCCCTGGTCGTAGGCGGCCGAGGCCAGCGCCGGCCAGCCGATGACATCGCCCACGGCAAACACATGCGGCTGTGCGGTGCGGTACTGCTCGTCGACGGCCAGCTGGCCGCGGCTGTTGGCCTTGAGGCCGAGCACGTCCAGCGCCAGCGCATCGGTATTGCCGGTGCGGCCGTTGCACCAGAGGATGGCGTCGGCGCGGATCTTTTTGCCCGACTTCAGGTGCAGCACCACGCAATCATCGAAGGTTTCAACGCGCTCGTACTCTTCCTGGTGCCGGATCAGCACGCCCAGCTCGCGCAGGTAGTACGACAGCGCATCGGCAATTTCATCATCCAGATACGACAACAGCTGCTGCTGGGTGTTGATGAGGTCGACCTTGCAGCCCAGGCCCACGAAGATGGAGGCGTACTCGCAGCCGATGACACCGGCACCGTAGATGATGAGCTTGTGTACCGGATAGCCCAGCGTGAGGATCTTGTCGGAATCGAACACGCGCGGATGCGTGAAGTCGATGTCGGCCGGCTGGTAGGGCCGCGAACCGGTGGCAATCACCGCATGCGCAAAGTCGAGCTTCTCGCGCACGCCCTCGGCCGTCATCACCGACAGCGTGTGCGTGCCCTCGAAACGGGCACTGCCGGTGTAGACGTGCACGTCGTTGCGGTCATAGAAGCGGGTGTGCACGCTGACCTGGTGCGCGATCACGCGCTGCGCGCTGGCCAGCACCTGGGTCAGCGGCACATTGCGCAGCTCGCCGCCGACGCGCTGGAACAGCGGATCGCGCTGGTAGCGCATCAGGTTCCACACGGTCTGGCGCAGCGCCTTGGAGGGAATGGTGCCAAGGTGCACGCAGTTGCCGCCGACCTGGGGCCGGGCATCGACCACGGCCACGCGCCGGCCCTCCTTCACGGCCTTCATGGCCGCGCCCTCGCCCGCCGGCCCGGAGCCGATCACCACCACGTCGTAACGGTTCTGCATCTGTCTCCCCTTGCTGCGGCCACAGTGGCCACCACTGCTGCCGGCAATCGCCGGCCCGCCCGCCATGAAAGATTCGCGCCATCTCCCGCGCCCGCCCGGCGGACGACCGGACCGGCAGCTCCGACAGCCTAGCGGCCGGGCAGGCCGTCGTCGCTGCGACTTATGTCGCACATGCCAGGGCCTGCTGCGGCCACCCGGGCACCGGGCGGGCTGCGGTATACTGCCGGCCCTGCCGTCCCGCCACCCTGCCCAGCCCCGCGGAGTTGCCCCA
>DAIRDY010000201.1:0-4523 GCA_036795935.1 Moraxellaceae bacterium
CCATTGTGGCTAGAATGTTGTCAAATACGGTGGGATGTTGCTCATGCAGATAGCGCGCCACCAATGGCAAGTTTTCGCCAGACTCTGACAGATGTTCTGTTTGACCAGCAGCATCTTTGCGTCCGCGTGCTGCGCTGATATGAAAATCGGAAACATGCCAGTTCTCGATCAATCGGCGGAAAGCGCTAGCCGCTTTAAAACGCTCAAATTGGCCAAGGCCTTTGATGGCCAGAGTATCGGCGGCCACTCTTTGCTCTTCCCGATCCAGCTCTTCGTCGGACTTATTGAAGTCTTCCTCGTTGGTGATGGCATAGCCTTCACCATTGGCAAAGCTGAGAAAATGATAGGGACTGCCATAGCGACCACGCTTGTAGCGCAACAACTCCTTCACCACCACCGGAGCTCCACCGCGCTCCCCGATTTCCAGAGAATACGTCACCAACCGCTCTACGCCGCCAATTTCCATACGGTATTGCAGTTCAATCTGGATTAGGTCCTTAACCGGGTCGCAGCCACGACTCAGAACTTCTGCAAAACGGCCACGCTTGTCTAGCGCTTGGCGCACATTGCCTTTCAGACAGTCATGCAGGAAGCCGAACACGTCAAATAGCGTTGACTTACCCGAGCCATTGGCACCCACCACTACTAGGAAGGACGGAATATCCCTCAGATGTACATCGCGGAAGGCTTTGAAGTTCTTCAAGCGAATCGATTCTATTTTCATGATCTAGTCCTGCGTATTTGATTTGCTCTAGCGCGGTTTTTCGCGGCGCACTCCGCAGCGCCGAGATTGAGTTGCTTCATGTCCTGAACAACCCAGCCGGCCTGCTCCAGCTTCTGGTCAATCTGTTGGCTTGCCCTGGCTTCCGGTGTCATGCCTGCTCCTTGTTTTGCGTGCCGGTGACGGTGCGCCCGTGATAGTGCGCCACCGGCGCCTCTGCCGTCAGCCTCATGCGCATGGCAGGGCTGACACCCCGACAGCGAACAGGGCATGACGCGGTCCAGCGCGCCACGGCGCTGCCGGCCTGCGGCCTGAAAACGGCTCATGCATTCAACGCCCACTTCGCCCCCCGTCCCTTGCCCTGCAGCACAATCAGGCCCTCTGCCTTCATCTCGCGCAAGACCAGCCGTACCGTGTCGCGGCTGATGCCCGGGCAGGCTTCTTCGATGTCGGAAATGGCGAAAGGCGCGATGCGCCGCAACACTTCGGCACGCACGCGCTCACTCTTGTTGCCCTGCTGCGCGGCCAACTGGCCGACGCGCTCTTCAAATTCGCGATAGGCCCGCAACAACACGCCCCAGAAGTAATCCAGCCACGGCATCACGTCGTGGCGGCCATCGTGCCAGCCCTGCGAGCTGGTTTCCAAGGTGGCGTAATAGCCTTCCTTGGTTTCTTCAAAAATCCGCTCCAGGCTGATGTAGCGGCCTACGCCATGGCCAAAGTGATACAGCAGTTGCAGCGTCAGCAACCGTGCCACACGGCCGTTGCCGTCGGCAAAAGGGTGGATGCAGAGAAAGTCGAGCACGGTCAGCGGCACCAGCACGAGCGGATCGGTCAAGTGCTGGTCTTGCGCATGTCGATAGCGGGACACCAGGTCTTGCATGGCCAGCGGCGTGAGGTGTGCGGCCACCGGGCGAAAACGGATGCGACTGCGGCCGTCGGGATGCCGCTCGATGATGTCGTTGTTGGTGGCCTTCCACTGGCCGCCGGGCTGGGGCATGTAGCGGTACAGCAGGCTGTGCAGTTGTTGCAGCGTGCCTTCGGCAAAGGGCATGTCAGCACCACTTTCATGCACCAGCGCCAGTGCATCGCGGTAGCCCGCCACTTCTTGCTCGGAGCGGTTGCGTGGCGCTGTGTGCTTGAGCACCAGCGAGCGCACGCGGGTCGTGGCCACGATCACGCCTTCAAGGCGGGTGGACGACTCGGTGGATTCGACCACGGCCGTCTGGCGCAGGCCGCCCAGGGTTTCGGGCGATTGGGCGGCATAAAGCTGCTGCCGGCCCTGCATCTCGCCGAGCAGGCGCAACGAGGCCAACTGCCGGCTATCAAAGCGCAGCAGGGCAAGATGCTCGGGTGTCAGTGAATGCATGGCCGTGTCAGACCCGTTGAGGAAACGGGGTAATCCTAGGCCTTAATCAGGGTAACTTTCCAGTTATTACCCCATTATTTGAATTTGCGGGCCCTTTCAGCGAGCCCACCCCATCAATACGGATAGAAAACAGCGTAAAGACGACTGCCTTTACCCCGTTCTTGTGCGGGCATTACCCCGTTTACAGCGCTACGGCTCAGGCGGCGCGACGCTCGCCCTCGGCTGGCGGCGCATCGGCCGCGGCCGGGCGCTCCCATTCCGGCGGCATCCACAGATGCTTCAGGCGCTGCCCGAGCGAGCCCGGGGCGCGCATGGCGCGGAACAGGTCGGCGTATTCATGCGTCCACATCGCCCACAGGCCCTGCGTGGGCGCCGGGCGCGTGATGCCGTAGCGGATGGGCATGTCGGCGCGTTCCTCGGCGAAGGTGCCGAACAGCCGGTCCCAGACGATGAACACGCCGGCGTAGTTGGTGTCGATGTAGCCCGCGTTGCTGGCGTGGTGCACGCGGTGGTGGTTCGGCGTGTTCATCACCGCCTCGATGGCCGGGTGCAGCTTGCCCACCAGCGTGGTGTGGATGAAGAACTGGTAGACGAGGGAGAGCGCGAAGCAGATGCCGATCCACACCGGGTTGAAGCCGATGAAGGCGAGCGGCACGTAGAACAGCCAGCCGCCGTTGAAGATGTTGGTGGCGTTCTGGCGCATGGCCGTCGAGAAGTTCATGCGCTCCGAGGAGTGGTGCGTGACGTGTGCGGCCCAGAACCAGCGCAGGCGGTGCGAGCTGCGGTGGAACCAGTAGAAGACGAAATCGGTGGCCACGAACAGCACGATGGCGGTGAGCCAGCTCCACTCGATGGTGGCGATGCGGTAGTGCCAGGCGAGCGCGTACACCGGGAAGGCGATGAGGCCGGCAAAGAGCAGCTCGGTGACCTGGTAGCCGGCGCCCAGCATGAAGTTGCGCACGGCCTCGCGGCTGTCCATCAGCCGGCTGTCGTGGCGGATGCGCAGGTATTCCCACAGCGCGACGCCGATGAAGAAGGGCGTGGCCACCACGAAGATGAGCTGGCGCTCGTCCAGCGCCAGCCAGGGCGCCACGATGGCCCAGGCCGCGGCCAGGCCGCTGTCGGTCCACACGTCTTGCAGCATCGCGATCAGGTTCATGGGTGCACCCCCCGTTCTGGTTGTCGTGCCCGGGTTTGCCGGTGACACCATTCTGGCGACAGTCCGGCGCCAGCTTCTTGATTGGCCGTGCCCATAAATTGACAATCGACGCCATTCCGGCCGGCTGGCAGAAACAGGGGGGGGCAATGGCCAACGTCATCCGCGTGACCGGCGCCTGGATCCAGTTGCTGAGCGACTGGCTGGATGCCGAAGACCTGCCCGCGCCCGAGCTGCGCGCGGCGCTGGCGCGCTGGGCCGCCGAGGACAACGTGCCGGTGCCGGTCTGGCGCGACCTGCTGGAGCGCGGCGTGGCGCTGCGCCCCGGCCGCGCGGCGCCCGGTCTCGCCATCGGCGCGCTGGTGCAGCCGCGCCATGTCGGCGTGCTCGGCTATGTCGCGCTGGCCAGCGCCAACCTCGGCGAGGCCATGCAGGCCTATCTGCGCTATGAGCGCCTGTTCTACGGCGCCGAGCTGGCCGAGCTCCTGGTCGAGGGTGACGACGTGGAAATCCGCTGGCAGCGCGAGGGCGGTGCCGGCCTCGGGCCGCTCGGCGATGCGGTGGCGATTGCCGCGCTGGTGACCTTCCTGCGCCGGCAAGTCGACGCCGCGCCGTCACCCACGCTGGTCGGCTTTCCCGGGCCCTGGCCCTCGCTCGCCGAGCGCGCCGCCTACGAGGAATTTTTCGGCTGCCCCGTGGTGTTCGACTGCGGCTACACGCGGCTGCGCTTTCCGGTGCGCTACCTCGGCCTCGCCAACCCGCACCGCGACCCCGGCCTGCGCGCGCTGATGGACCGCCAGGCCGAGGCGCTGCTCGCCGCGCTGCCCGACTCCGGCCCCTTCGACCGCGCGCTGCAACAGCTGCTGCCGCGCCTGCTGCACGACGGCCAGGCCACGCTGCCGCGCGCCGCGCGCGAACTGCACCTGTCGCCGCGCAGCCTGCAGCGCCGGCTCGACGAGCGCGGCCTGACCTGGCAGCAGCTGCTCAACAACACGCGCGAGCAGCTGGCGCGGCAATACCTGGCCGACCGCTCGCTCAGCATCGGCGACATCGCGCTCCTGCTCGGCTTCTCCGAGCAGAGCGCGTTCACGCGCGCCTTCTCGCGCTGGACCGGCGAGACGCCCGCGCGCTGGCGCCGTGCGCAACAGGCGGCGGCAGCGCAGGCAGCTGGCGAGGAAGAGAAATGAGCGACCAGGGCACGTCATGCCGCTGGCTGTGCGCGCCCGTCATTCTGTAGGTGCGGATTTATCCGCACCTACAAGGGGTCAGGGTTGATG